>DHGC01000030.1:0-378 GCA_002402585.1 Erysipelotrichaceae bacterium UBA4808
GTGAAGGAATGAATGTCTCAATCTGGATCCACTCAAAGAGATTTTCATCTTTATCATTTTTAAGGATGAAACTTAGTTTATCTTTATCTAGATTCAATAATAATTCTGCTTCATCATCGGTATAACCCAGATCAATTAAATCGGTATAGTTTTCAATCGACAGGTGTTTGATGATGAAAGGAAGATAAGGCTCGTTAAGCACTTGTGCTTTGATCGCATCCTCCTGAGTTAGGATGAAATCCACTTCACATGGATTGTAACCAAGCGCAATAAAATACTTTACTTGATAAGGATGTGTCGTATCATAGATACGCAATCCACCAAAAATAGAGAGGATAATTAAAACAAGACCTCCTAATAATATCAAGATCTTGTTTC
>DHGC01000030.1:438-3895 GCA_002402585.1 Erysipelotrichaceae bacterium UBA4808
TTTCTCATTCACAACCAAAGCCGGCAGGCTCATGATGTTATCGGTCATGATTTCCGGTATCCTTTTAATTTTGATGAATTGCACATCCAATTTCAATGCTTTACAAGCGGTTCGTGTATTTTCTTCCAAACGTAGGCAATTGGCACACGCTGTACCCAATATTTTAATGATCATTACAAGCTCCTATCATTCTACAATACACACATCACAGGTTTCGACTTCAAACCTCAAACTGTCGGATAAGGTATGGAATTGATCCAACTGAAGTTCATAATGGTTCCAAATGCCTTCTTTGCGAATTTTTATCAAGCCACAATCCGTCAATATCTTCATATGATGACTCAAAGTTGGTTGTGAGATGGAGAAATGATCCAGAATGTGACACGCACAAAGTTCTTTTCCACGCAATACTTCTACGATCTGAGCTCGGGTGGGTTCAGCTAAGGCTTTTAGCTGTTTGATTTGCAGTTCGGTAAACATCAATAGATTTCGCTTTCAATCATCATGTGAGTCAACACCATTGGTAGAACCTTGAAGGCTTCCGCCTTGGATACACCCAATTTCTGCCCAAAGGTCATCGCTTGCATGCTTAAATACTGCGATAGTTGTGTTCTTCCAACTTCATCGAATTGCGTTTCATGTCTAAAGATGGCTTCCAACTTCCGATCAAACGTCGAGCTGATGTCAATCAAGACATTGGGTTTAGCAGATGCATAGAAACCGATGGATTGAACGCGGTGGACTTTAGGTTCANNTTGAGGCGTCGGGTTTTGGGAAATGTTTCATCGACGAAAACATGCAGGCTTCCAGCACAGCCATGCCGGTTTTGCGATGGGTTGGATGTGCTTCATACATCAAGTAAGGGTCAACCGTGAATACGATGTCCGGCTTGACCTCACGAATGATCGCAACGAGTTGTTCCGTGATTATCTTTTCATCGGGATAGTGACTGTCGGAAAGATTCAATTGATGAAATGACGTTGCACCAACGAAAGACCCAGCATTGCGGAGTTCTTCTTGGCGAATCTTCACAAGCTCTTCAGAACGTAAGGTATTACTTCCTCCTTTGCCTTGGCTGACAGTGCAATAGGCAATGGTCGCACCCAGTTCTTTATAGCGTAACAAGGTACCGCCCATGCCGATTTCATTATCATCGGGATGGGGTTGGACACATAAAATGGTTTTGTACTTTAGGATATCGGGAATGGGTAAAAAATCATGGATTTTCATTTTGACCACCTTTCATTATGGATTTTATGAACATCATAACGATCATTGGGTTCTTTGTTTACCGCTGCATAACCTAAGGCCAAGATGCTGAGACATTTGAAGTTCTTAGGAAGTTCTAAAAAACTTTCCAAATCCGAAATATTCGGATAAGATTGCGATACACCGATCCATACCGATGCACAGCCCAGATCCGTAGCCATCAAAGCCATGTTTTGCATGCTCGCAGCCGCATCTTGGCTTAAGAAATCAAAGAGTTCCTGTTTGTCGTGATCGCCTACGACACAAATTGCAGATTGCGCTTCCCGTAGTGGACGACCATAGGTCAATCGATCTGCGAGTCCATTCAAGCGATCTTTTTCCGTGATGATGATATAGTCCAAAGGATGTAAACGATGTGCTGAAGGCGCATTGAAGCCTGCTTTCAGAATGGACTCTAGGACTTCTTCCGGTATTCGTTGATCAGTGAAACGGCGGATGCTTCGACGTTTAAAAATACTTTCACGTGTTTCCATCTTTTCCTCCAAAATGAGATTGATGGTTATCAATCTGTATTCCATATACATCATAACAAAAAAGAAGTGATTGCTCACTTCTTATTGATTCAAAACATGTTGAATGAATAAATCGACAAGCGTAGGATCAAATTGCGAGCCAGCACAACGACGTAATTCCTTGATGGCGTCTTCTGTATCCATCCCTCTGCGATAAACACGGTCTTGGGTCATCGCATCAAAGGCATCTACGATGCTTAAAATACGCGCCAAAAGTGGTATATCATCCCCTTTGACACCATTTGGATAGCCATTACCATCCCAGCGTTCATGATGGGTCAAGATATACGGTGCGATGGTGTGCAACTCAGGAGAAGCTAAAGCGATGCGATAACCAATCTCCGTATGCTTGCGCATGATGATCCATTCTTCATCCGTCAGTTTTCCTGGTTTATGAAGGATGTGTTCTGGTATACCAATCTTGCCAATGTCATGCAACAACGATAGCAACATCAAGTTGTCCATCTGGCTTTGACCGAGATTCAACCACTGCCCCATGCGACGCACATAGTCCGCCAATCGTTCGGTATGCTCTTCGGTTTCTTCGCTCTTGGCAAACATGGTTGCTTGCATCGATGAAATAACAGAACTGAAATGGCTCTTACGATCCAAGAGTTTATTTTTATGTAGACTCTCAATGGCTTCTTTCATGATTTCTTCAAAACCAACGGAAGCATATTCTCGAATGGCCGCACCGAGTGAAAGACTTAGATTCAATGCTGGACTTGCCAACTTATCGTTATAGACCTCAATTGAGTGTTTGATCCGCTGAAATAAATTCTGAAGATATTTCGACTCAAATTGTGGAATCAACACTGTGAACTCATCCCCACCTGTTCTAAAGATACTGGCTTCATCACCACATACTTGCTTAAGGATTGAAGCGGCTTGGATGATGAGTTGGTCCCCTTCTCTGTATCCATATGCATCATTGATGAGTCGAACACCATTGATGTCCGCAATCATTACCAACATTGGGCAATACATCGCTTGGTTGACGCGAACCGTTTCAATTTCCAAGTATTTACGGTTGTAGGTTCCAGTCAAAACATCATGCATATCAAGGTATTGGATTTGTGCATCCCGTAGTTTGATATCCGTGATATCAATGATGATGCCTTCTAAAGCAAGCACATTTCCTTTGGCATCGTATACGGCTTGTCCCAATTCAAGAACCCATTTTTTACTTTGATCAGCACAAATGATTTCATATTCCGCTTTAAAGTCTTCATGCTTTAAGATGGCCTGTTGCCACTGCTCATAAAGCGTAGCTTGATAACTTGATTCAATGAGCTTATTAAAACTAATCTTCTTATTAAGAACAAGTTCTTCGGACCCGTAGCCCGTCAATTCAATGCATCCTGGGGATACATACTCCATTGTCCAATCCCGGTCATTACGACAACGATAAGCCAAACCAGGAAGATGGGATAAAAGCAGTTCTTTTGAACGCTCACTTTCCTTCAGCGCTTCCAAAGCTTTGATCTCTTCATGCACATCTTGAAGTATGCAGAGATAATCCTCTCGAGTCTCTTCATACAATCGTAATGGTCGTATGATTAGATTGATCCATCGATAATCACCTTTGTCATTCTTGATCCGTTTGATCAGATCATACCCATCATTCTCCCCTCTTTTAAAGGCTTCAAAGAGTGGCATTTCAAGCGCGAGATCAT
>DHGC01000084.1:0-2352 GCA_002402585.1 Erysipelotrichaceae bacterium UBA4808
ACGGAAATAACTTTGATAATGCAGCTTCGTCACTAAAAGAAGTGCTTTTGTGTTGACAAATAAGTGTAGAATTTGTAAGATAAGAGTGGGTTCAGAACCCGAAATGTTTGATTCCCTGGACCATTCACTTCCCCCACCCATACGAATGGCCAGTAATCCCCCGATTATGAATCAAGCAAACAAAAGAGGACGTCTGAGGACGTCTTTTTTTAGAGAGTACCATGAAACTCATAGCACAACACGAAGATATATTTTGGCCAGAAGAAACAATTGAAACGCTTCGTTTCACATCGCGTGTTTTTATTCGCAACCAAGAAGGGAAGTATGCTTTCCTAAGAATCGTGGGTGAGGATTTCTTAGGCACACGCAATCACTTGGAGACCTGTGGCGGTGGTGTTGAGGAAGATGAAACATTTTTAGAGGCTGCCATTCGTGAAGTTGAAGAAGAGACCGGGTATACCACAAAGGATTATCAATTACTTGGATGTATCATTGATCGTTTGAATCCAATCCAGCGGATGACGTGTTCTGTTTTCTTCGTTGCGGAAGCGGATGAGCAACTTAAAGAGACAAATCGAACAGAAGAAGAAAAAAATTTGATTGATCAAGTTGTATGGTTGTCTCCGGATGAAGCCATCCGTCAATTCAGACACGCGGAATCCAAAGTGGATGCTTGGGTTCACAGACGTGATTTAAGAGCCTTCATCTACCTTTTGGAAAATCAATACTAAGGGTGCTAAATCATCATTCGTATAGGTATAGCTTTGGTCGAACCGAAGCTTTTTATTTTGGCTAAGATAGGTTTCAATGCCTTCTGCTTCATGTAAACCACCTGCTTGCTTACGATAGAGCGTCACGATCAAATAGGCTAAGGGTCGCATCAACATAATGCTTTTCTCGAGTGCGATTAAACTTGAGGACAGGGAAGTAGTGATGTGTTCATTGCCATTGGGTAAATAACCATTGTTCATTGAGACACCATCAAGCTGTTCATGAATCACTGTGTCGAGCAAGGCATGGTCGATTTGATGAAAGACATGCTTTGGATAATCATGACATCTCGCTTCAGAACGCTCGATCGCCAACGTTTGAATATCCAAGCCGATGACACGATGTCCTCTTTGAAGACAGAATAAAGCATCGTTGCCGTTACCCAATGTCAAATCTAATAGCGTGGAGGCTTGTGTGAATGTGATTTTGATAAACTGATGGACAAAGCTTGTTACTCTGAGCATAAATCTCCTTGGTAAACATCCAGCGCTGCCATGCGTTTATCGATGCCATTCAAGACATTGATCTTCTGTTTGATCCATTGGGGTTCAATCAAGTCCGTAGGACTGTAATCGCCAGTCAAACGTAAGATGGCGATTTCTGAAGGGATGTGTCTCAATTGATTGACGACCAAATCAATGTAGTTTTCCAAATCCAATAATACATAGGGTTTGATTTGGTGTTCCATGGCTAAGCGTGTATTCTCCAACAGGTTTAACATATGGATCTTGAGCCCATAAGGCCTTAATTGTCCGATGACTTTAACGGTCTCAAGCATCTGTTCACTATTTTCAGTTGGATAACCATTCATCACATGGACGATCAACTTAAGTTTAGTTTGTTTTAAGCGCTTAAAAACAGTTTTAAATTGAGCATAGGTATAGCCTCGGTTCATATGTTCAGCGGTCTCATCATGAATGCTTTGTAGGCCTAGTTCAAGATAGATGTCCTTCACTTGAGTCAATTCATCCAAGTATTGAATGATCGACTCATCTAAACAATCAATCCGGGTTGCGATGGCAAGTGCCACAACATCCGGATGATGAATGAAGGGTTCATAGAGGTGCTTAAGCTGTTCTAATGGCGCATAGGTGTTTGTGAAGGCTTGGAAGTAGGCGATGGCTTTGGCATCGGGCCATTTCTTACGTTGTATTGCGAAGCCTCGATCAAACTGTTCAATTAGATTGAGGGTGGTTTTGCCTTGGAAATCACCACTGCCGATTTCATTGCAGAAACTACAACCTCCATAAGCGACCTTTCCATCTCGGTTGGGACAGGTGAAACCAGCGTTCAAACCGACTTTGAAGACTTTGAATCCATAGTGTTTGCGGGTCTCATAATTGAAAGTATGGTAACGTTTATTGTCGTTGGAATAGAGGAATTTATTCATGATGGTATTGTAGCACAGCAACTTGCTTTTTGAGGACTTGTTCGCTATACTTTAAATGATGCATCGATAAACAGTAGTAAGAAGGAAATGGACATTTAGAAAGTTGTGGGATGATGGAACACAGCCAAAATACTTCTGAACTCAGTTTTGAGCTTAAAGGACAAAATCTTTTACGGGCCCCCGTTATCGGA
>DHGC01000084.1:2378-5796 GCA_002402585.1 Erysipelotrichaceae bacterium UBA4808
AAATGGCAGGCCTTTTGGGAAAAGAATGAAACGTTTAAAACGAATGTATGGGACTTTGATAAACCCAAAGCCTACATCTTGGACATGTTTCCGTATCCAAGTGGAGCTGGACTTCATGTCGGACATCCAGAAGGGTATACGGCTACGGATATCATCTCGCGTATGAAACGCATGCAGGGATATAATGTCCTTCATCCCATGGGTTGGGATGCTTTTGGATTGCCTGCAGAACAATATGCATTGAACACAGGTCATCATCCTGCAGATTTCACTAAGAAGAATATTGAGACCTTTAAAAACCAGATCAAAGCTTTAGGACTTTCCTATGACTGGTCAAAAGAAATCTCTACAACCGATCCTGAGTATTACAAATGGACCCAGTGGATTTTCATCCAGCTTTACAATAAAGGTTTGGCTTATGTCGATGAGATACCTGTCAACTGGTGCCCAGAATTAGGAACAGTTTTAGCGAACGAAGAAGTCATCGATGGCAAGTCTGAGCGTGGTAACTTTCCTGTTTATCGTGTGCCGATGCGTCAATGGGTTTTAAAAATCACGGAATATGCGGAACGCTTGTTGGAAGACTTGGACTTGGTTGAATGGCCAGTCAGTACAAAGGAAATGCAGATCAATTGGATCGGTAAATCCGTTGGGGCGAATGTCGTCTTCAAAGTTGATAAACATGATTTGGAGTTCACCGTCTTCACAACACGTAGTGACACCTTATTTGGTGCAACCTATTGTGTCTTGGCCCCGGAACATCCTTTTGTCTCACAGATCACAACAGCTGAACAAAAAGCAGATGTGGAAGCGTATATTCTAGCTTGTGCAACGAAATCCGATCTTCAACGTACAGAACTTAATAAAGAAAAGACCGGTGTCTTTACCGGTGCTTATGCCTTCAATCCTGCGAACCAACAATTGGTTCCAATTTGGATCGCAGACTATGTCTTGGCAAGTTATGGAACTGGAGCCATCATGGCCGTCCCTGCACATGATGAGCGTGACTATGCATTTGCAAAGAAGTTTGGACTTGAAATCGTGGCGGTACTTGAAGGTGGCGATATTGAAAACGAAGCGTTCACAGGTGACGGCTTACACATCAATTCTGATTTCTTGAATGGCTTGAATAAAGAAGATGCCTTACAAACCATGAATGCTTGGTTGGTGGATCACAAATGTGGTGAAGCCAAAGTCAGTTATAAACTTCGTGATTGGTTGTTTTCACGTCAACGTTACTGGGGTGAACCCATCCCAATCGTGTTAATGGAAGATGGAACGAAGCGTACCGTAGATATCAATGAATTACCTTTGGAACTGCCTGCAGTCGATAACTATAAACCTTCGGATAAAGGGGAAAGTCCTTTGTCCAATGCAGGTGCATGGTTGGACGTGGAAATCAATGGCATCAGAGGGAAACGTGAAACCAACACCATGCCGCAATGGGCTGGAAGTTGTTGGTACTACTTAAGATACATTGATCCACGTAATGACGATGCGATTGCGGCAAGTGAACTCTTAAAACACTGGTTGCCTGTCGATCTTTATGTCGGTGGTGCGGAACATGCCGTCTTACATCTGCTCTATGCGCGTTTCTGGCATAAGGTTTTGTATGATATCGGTGTCGTACCGACAAAAGAACCCTTTGGCAAACTCTTCCATCAAGGCATGATTTTAGGTGAGAATGGTGAAAAAATGAGTAAATCCAGAGGCAATGTCATCAATCCAGATCAAATCATTGAGAGTCATGGGGCAGATTCATTGCGTGTCTATGAAATGTTCATGGGACCTTTGGAAGCCGCCCTCCCTTGGAGCAATACAGGCTTAGATGGAACGAAGAAATGGTTGGATCGTGTCGATCGCTTCTTCAGTGAAGTAGCAGAATTTGTGGATGAGAACGATCATGGTTTGGACAAGGTCTACCACTACACCGTGAAGAAAGTGACCCATGATATTGAAACACTTAATTTCAATACAGCGGTTTCACAAATGATGATCTTCATCAATGAATGCTTTAAACAAGGGAAGATTTATCGTCCTTATGCCCATGGTTTCATTCAAATGTTCAGCTGTTTTGCGCCACACTTAGGTGAAGAACTCTGGACGCAAGTCACGGGTAAACAAGGCATCAGCTTTGAAGCTTGGCCAACATATGATGAAAAATACCTTGTGGAGGATGAAGTTGAGTTGGTTGTCCAAGTTAATGGTAAGATTCGTGCTAAATTGCTTGTGGCTTTCAATGCCGAACAAGTGGATATTGAAGAAGAAGCCAAGGCCTTGGTTGTCTCACATATGGAAGGTAAGTCATTGCGTAAAGTGATTTATGTTAAGAATAAGTTGTTGAATTTCGTAGTCGCCTAGGATGCTTAATCGCATCCTTTTTTTATGATTTGCTTTATAATTACGAAAAGAGGACAAACTATGGAACTCAATGCTTTCTTAGATCGTATTTCCGAACCTGCACGACGTGCAATCGAACAACTCCGCTGTACCAAACTGGAAGATCTCTTACGTTACTCAGATAAGGAGCTCTTGGCTTTGCATGGCTTAGGACCAAAAACAATTCGCTTGTTAAACGAATTCTTGGATGAAAACATGATTGATCGAAATCCTAGAAAAAGTGCTCTACTTGTAATTGATGTACAGGAAGCCTTGTTGGATGAAAATCCTCATAACAAAGAAGAGCTCATTCAAAACATCAATACCTTGATTCGACTGTATCGCTCAAAAAAGCATCCAATCTTTTTCATTCGTCATGATGGGGGAAATGGGGATACCTTAGCTTATGGAGAAGATGGATGGCAAATTGCAAAGGCCATGGATTATAAAGATGAACCGATCATTGATAAGCGCTTTAACAGTGCCTTTAAAGATACAAACTTGGAATCAAGTTTACAAGCCCTTAAAATCAATCATCTAATCCTTGCGGGTATGCAGACAGAGTACTGTGTTGATGCGACACTTAAAAGTGCATTTGAAAAAGGCTATCAATGTGTTGTGGTCAAAGGATGCACAAGTACGGTTGACAATCCTTGGCTTAAAGCAGATCAATTGATTGATTTCTATGAACAAGCCATATGGCCAAACTATGCAGAAATAATCCAAGTCAATGAATTAAAATGATGCCATGGGCATCATTCTTTTATCAAAGTAATCAGGTATAAACTGGGATCCGTTAGAAAGCGTGCCTTATAATCGTCGACACCCAAACCATTGGATGAAATCCACAAGCCTTCTGTAGATGGTTTGTACTCCATCGCTTCTTTTTGATAGCGTGCTCCAAACAAAGGTAGACGAACCTGCCCATTGTGTGTCTTAGCACTTAATAAAAGTGGAGCTGTGTTCATCTCAAGCCCCAAGGGGTTGTAGCTAAGAGCGATTGAAAAACCATCTAATTTTTGACCAATTGATGAATCCA
>DHGC01000024.1:0-4954 GCA_002402585.1 Erysipelotrichaceae bacterium UBA4808
ACAAATTTTGTTCGATAAACTTACTAAGATTTATTCTAACCACTTTTAGTATATTGTATTTTAAGCATCCTCTTCATCGGATTCTGAAATCAGACTCGCAACAAGACTTGGAATCTCAGTCATCCACAATGAATCAAAGATATCTCGACTTTGAATCGATTCAATCTTAGATCGATGTTCCTGCGTCCAATCAATCGACCGAAACATACAGCCATCCAACGCCAATTCTAGTGGTACCACTAATCGATCATCCAATTCAAAGACCTCCTCGAAAAGCATTGCCAATCCGTCAATGAAATCTAGTAGTAACAATAAACGTTCAGACTCATGCGGGAAATTGTCAATCCAAGCGAGCATGTCTTTAACCTCATTATGGTTCGGCACACGCAAATCCCCATTGCGAAGCCAAAATAATCGCTGTACCTTTTTTGACCAAGATTCATATTGTTTTCGCACACCTCGATCACTCACAAGCAAAGCATCAAGATATTGTTGGTTCTGCTTGTCAATTTCACTTAAGCGCTGAATGATGTCGATCAGCGTTTGCTTGTCGAACTTCTCTAGAAGTTTGATTTGATTTACTTTCATGTCTTTGTCCTTAATATGTTGATTTATCTTCTATTAGTCGTTCTCATTACAAAAGGTATTCCTTCAAGTCTAAAATTTATGGTACGCATATCACTATTATTCCGCTCAAGTCTACGCACAGAAACCATATACGGGTCTTGAAAATTGGAATCACCAACCACATCAAGAATTCGTTCATCTTCTAAAGTAACCACACCAACAATTTCTAAACATTTTGCTTGAATATCTTTGATGTGTTCTCTTCGCTCTAGTACATGAATCTCACACATCCAAGAACGGCCAAAATCATAAACATAGTCAATTTTATGGCCTGGTTTGATGAACTCATTTAGTTGAACATTCGATTCCGATTGAACACTCTTTATCCATGTAAGATCAAGATCATCCAGTTCCTCCACCATCTCGATCACATCACGATACCCCTTTTCATCAACAAGCGAAAATTGGTGAAGATGCGAGTCAGTCCAGCCATACAAAGCTTGAATGACATGATGTAGCACCTCAAACGTAATAAAACTTGGCACTTGAACACTTCTTCGACAAGGAATTCGATCCACAAGTTTTACATCCAAAACATACGCCTCATAATCAATTGGAGCTCCATAGTGTTTCGTCAACAATCCTACGAAGTCAAGGAAAGGACGATTATTAAGTGAACGAACGTGATTGAAATACGTAATCAAATCCTTCGGAGCATTTTCAAAGTCAAAAAAATTGGATCGGAGTTCATATCCAATACTCAAAGCACTCAAGATATCCATATCACGACTTTTTTTAAGTACATGTAATTGATGGATCTCTCCATCTTTGAAATATCGATCAAGGACTTCCTTTCGTGTCCCATATTCACTGAGCAAACTTAAGATAGCCTCTTCTAATAACTTGTCGATTCGTTTCATATCTTTCTGCTTTGTCCCATAGGCTAATAAACTCAATTGCGTTTTTTTATGAACAAAAATAACAGCACTACGACGATTTATCCGAATCTCATGGACCAACCATGCAAAACGATCATCCAAATCATACTCAACAAATGCTTCATCAATCGATGCTCGAACCTTAGCGCTACAGATAAATTGCATAGATGCCTCCCTGTTTGGTAAGTCTTCGTAAAGGAATTATTCAAACCATTTGAAACAATTATAGCAAAAAGTTTTCTTTTGAACTCTCTATTGATATTGGTTTCGTATCCAATTAACCTAAACAACTCCAAGAAATCTTCCATAGATATCCAAATTCAATTCTTCACTATACAGTCGTGCCCTACTGGACTCTAATTAGGGCACGATTGGAGCTATAATGGAAACTTTAAAAATCATCGAAACCCTGCTTCAAGAAAACAATGGTTATATTAAAACATCAGAACTAAAGCAATTCGACATCACTCGTCAATCATTTTACTCATTGATCAAAACATTCAATCTCGTGCGTGTATCCAAAGGTCTATATCGAGACAAAGATCTCTGGGATGACGAGCTCTTTGTTTTGAATCAGCGTTATTCAGAAGCAGTGTTCTCACATGAAACAGCCGCATACTTATTAAATCTATCCGATCGAGAACCAATTCAGTATTCTTTGACATTTAAAGCAGGAAAAGGTTCCGCGCGCATCAATAAAGCTGGAATAAAAGTTTATAAAGTGAAAGACGAACTTTACGAGATAGGTTTAACTGAAATGACTTCCCCTTTTGGAAACAAAATCCAAAGCTACAATGCAGAAAGAACAATTTGTGATTTGGTTAGAAGTCGAAAGAATATTGAAATTCAGGAATATCAAAGTATTTTGCGTACATACTTAATAAGCAAAGATCGCAATTTACCCGAACTCATGCATTATGCAAAGTTGTTTTCAATCGATCGAGTCTTAAAGCAAACCCTTGAGATACTCTTATAATGATCAAAAATGATGTCCAACTTTAAACTCTTGTCAAAAGATTTGAGAATGAAAAATCACCTTAGAAAAGGAGCAAATGAATGCTCCTCTTTATTCGAAATAATAATTCTCCAATCCATTCAGTTTAAACAACTCCAAGAACACTTCAACGGTATCCTTAACTTCTGCGATTGCTTGAACATCAATGTTCATCCGCTCCCAAGCTGAAACGAGGATCTTGGCCGCTGGAACGCCCAATTGAGCCATACGCTCTTCCGTGATATCGGTTTCCAATTGGCTTGGATTTTGATTGATGGCTTCATTGTAGGCTTTCATCTTTTCTAAACGTGCATCGATTTGAGCTTGTTTGTCTTCACTCAAATCCGCTTTAACAAAGATGGCCGCTTGCGGATAGTTATCCTGTCCGGTTTTATCCGACCAAAGTTGTTGGAGATTGCTGAGGATGCTTAATTCCAAAGCTGGATTCAAGCCTTTGGCTTTTGCGATCGTTGCGGTAACCAAAGGTTCCGCAAGCAAACCAACTTTGTTTTGACCCGCTAAGAGCTGTCCTTGCACATCGGTGACCGACGCAAAGGCTTCATAGCTTTGATTTAAAACATGCTTGTACACCAAACCAGGTACTGCTTGCTCACCAAAGATGGCAATGGTTTCTGCATTGATGTCTGTATTGCTTGGACCCACTAAGTAGAGATTACCCCAGGTCACAACCGCATAGAGCCTGTACTGGTTCTCACCCTTCTTACTCAAGGCTGCGCCTAAGTTGACAGGAGCGATGATCATGTCCTGCTCCCCTTTGATGAGCTCAGCACTGATCACATCCGTCCCATCCACAAATTCAATCGGATCCTTCGCTTCGTCTAAAAGTGGAATCAAACTCAAGGCCGGTGCTCCTTTAGGAGAAAGAATCGTTAGATTCTCCCATTCAAGGGGCTTCGATTGACATCCAACAAATAATACTAAGCTCAATACGATGAGCAATAAACGCTTCATTCTATCGTTTATCCTTTACTTCACTGAGTAAATTCTTAGTCATGTCATCCACTTTGACGGTTTCAGACGCTTGTGAACCATAACGTCTCAGATTAACTTCTTTGTTTTCAACTTCTTTATCCCCGATGGTCAATTGAACGGGTACTTTCTTCATCTGTGCTTCACGTAAGCGATAACCCAATTTTTCATTGCGTTCATCCACTTCAACACGGAAACCTAAGGCTAAGAGTTGGTCCTTCAATGCGTGCGCAAAGTCATGATGGATTTCAGGATTGACCGGTAGGATACGGATTTGATCCGGAGCCAACCAGAGTGGGAATGCCCCCGCATAGTGCTCAATCAAGATTCCGATGAAACGTTCAACGGAACCAAAGATGACACGATGTAACATGATCGGTCTCTTCTTCGAACCATCACTGTCCACATAGGTCAAATCGAAACGTTCTGGTAAGTTCATATCCAATTGGATCGTTCCACATTGCCATGCACGTCCCAAGGAGTCTTGGAGGTGGAAATCCAACTTAGGACCATAGAATGCCCCATCCCCTGGATTGACCTTGACACTGTGTCCAGACTTCTTACAAGCGGATTCTAGGATACGTTCAGATTCATCCCAAACTTCGATGCTTCCAATGTATTTTTCTTCTGGACGTGTTGATAACTCAATGGAGTATTGTAAACCAAAAATCTTATAGACACGGTCGAAGAACGCGATCAAACGTACGATTTCATCTTCAACCTGATCAGGCGTCATATACAAATGCGCATCATCTTGTGTGAAGGTACGCACTCTGAACAAGCCATTCAGTGCGCCACTGGCTTCATGACGATGCACCAAGCCCAACTCACCCACACGCAGTGGAAGATCCTTGTAAGAGTACAAACGATTCTTATACACCAACATGCCCCCTGGGCAATTCATCGGTTTAATGGCAAATTGACGATCATCCACATCACTGATGTACATGTTTTCTTTGTAGTTGAACCAGTGACCCGATACTTCCCACAATTCTTGAGACAACATGATCGGTGTCTTGATGAACTCATAGCCTTCTTTGGTATGTTCCTCATACCAGAAGTTCTCAAGGATGTTTCTAAGAATCATCCCCTTGTTCAACCAGAATGGAAAACCAGGACCATATTCACTCATCATGAAGAGTTCGAGTTCTTTACCCAACTTCTTATGATCACGCTTCTTGGCTTCTTCCAAGAGATACAAGTGGTTATCCAAAGCTTCCTGTGTGTCAAAGCTGATGCCATAGACACGTTGAAGCATCTTGTTGTTGGCATCACCCTTCCAATACGCACCGGATACTTTCAAGAGTTTGAAATACTTGATTTGTTTGACCGTATCCACATGTGGACCACGACACAAGTCTTCAAATTCCCCTTGTTTATAGGTGGAGATGGTCACACCTTCCATGTTGTTAATGAGATCGATCTTATACGGATCATCCTTGAAACGCTCCAAAGCTTCTTCCTT
>DHGC01000024.1:4963-7368 GCA_002402585.1 Erysipelotrichaceae bacterium UBA4808
TCTCACTCAAGACCACATCCCCTAAATCAATGTCATAATAGAAACCTTCGGTGATGACCGGTCCTACCCAAAACATCGCTTGTGGATACAAACGTTTCACTGCTTGTGCCATCAAATGCGCACTCGAGTGATTCAATACATTCAATTCTGCATTTTCTTTAATATTGATCATTTTACGATCCTCCTTTTTTACATAAAAAACTCCCATCCAAAGGACGAGAGTCTCGCGGTACCACCTTAATTCAAAGCATTGCTTTGCACTCATCGTTAACGTCGATCAAACGGGATCCTTTCAAGGATCCACCCCTCAAGTGGTAACAACTTTAGCTCCGGAAAGTTCGCACCCAACACTTTCTCTCTTAACAAAGCACCAGTCATCCTGTCTTAAGCAATGGCTATGTCTAGAGTTTAAGCCAAATGGAAATCAATGTCAATATGGATACTTTAATGAGTTTTCGAATCCAGATGAACATCCTACAGACGACGAAACTTCTAAAGGCTGTTCCATCTTATTCACTAATCTTTATTTGATACTGCCGATATTCCTTTAAGCGTCTATAAAAGGTTGCAGGTGATTTTATTCCGAGTTGCAACATCGCATCCTCCATATCGATTCGCTTTCGCTCATATTCTTGCATGACCTCAACCAATTTGGGAAGTGAAATTTGAATTCTTTTACGCCCCTTATAATTTGCACTATTTTTCGTTATCCCATCTTTTTGCTTGTTTTTCCATGTTGTTATTTCTTGAATGGTTAACGGATAAATCAAAGCATAAATTTCTTTTCTGTTCTCATCTGTAATTGAGAAATCTCCTGCCATTAGGTAAGCGTTCTTAGTGGTGATTTCAAGCAATCTTTTGAGCCTCAAAAGATTGGTTTTGGCGACATGTCTAATATCATAGACTTCGAACGTATCGAATGGATGAATTTCATAAAAATTGTTTTTAGTGCAAGGCTCGAAGTAGGGACCAACACTTAAAGAGTCACCAGCATAGATTTTGTCCGTACGAATCAACCATTCCAAAGGATTATAATAATTGAGCTTGACTTCATTTAACAAATCCAACAAATCTTCTCTGTTTTTTTGTGGAACTCGCTCATAGATAAACGTCGGCACCTCATTCTCTCTCAGATATGTCTCTTTTCTCAAACTCAAATCAAGACCCGGAATCCCTTGAAAGAATACAGGACTTAGAAAATCAATCACAGCGTAATGCGGTGTAAAAATATAGGATGTGGATTCATCCTCGTAAAGTATTTGTTCAATGGTTGAAACGATATATTTTACATCATACGAATCACTCACATAAATGTATGCTTTAGTCCGATGTTCTTTCATGATGCACAAGCCTTTCATAACTATCTTTAATAATGAGTTCATACCTCTTTTGGATCATATACTTATAAAATTCTTTCTGCTCATTCTGTATCAAATCAACTTTATCAATGATTGAATCAATCTTATCTTGATCATAACGTAAGTAAACGTATTTCAACGCATGATTACACGCTTGATACTTTAAACTGTTTATAACTTCAAAATAAGAACTTTTTTTTCCATCCAATTTAATTTGCGAAGTTGGAAATGTGAATACTCTCTTTTCAGTTTCAAGAACACTGTTCATAATCATCCTCATATCGTTCACATCCGTCAAATTAGGATACAAACATGAACCATTATCGAAAATCGGTGCAAGCGAATATCGATTATTTACCTTTATAAATCCCCAATTTCCACCATGTCGATCAAAGTTCCCCAATAAGGCATCGAGAATATAAAGGTTCCAGAACTGTTGAATTGTTTCTTGAGGATCCTCAAGTTTATTGTTCATCAAAAGAATTTGAGTGATATCTTCATAGCTGTATTGAAACCTTTCACGATCTGCTTCGATACTACTTTCTCCCAAGTCATTGAAAGCTACAAACTGCTCTCCAGCTTTGATAAAGTCTTTAATCACAACAACTTCTTGTTCTTGATAGGTGCCAAGATACACTTCTTGAACATTGAAGCCCATACTTTGCATGATTCTACACCCTAGAAACTCTGAAATGTGATTATTACGCAAGCCAAAAGCCGTGTTCTTTCGGAACTTTACGATATAGTCCTCATGTTCAATCGTAATTCCAATTTTCTTTTCTGCACCTGTATATAGTTTACTATTTAAATGAAAATGACTATAATCCATAGATCCTCCACTATCATTAGAGTATTATTTTTATTTTGATAGTATTATTATATATCAAACATTATTACTATCAATAGGGTATTTATTTTATTTTGATAGTATCATCGATCATTCACACGACAAAATTGAATTCATAAAGCAAAACCAACCCAAGTCGTATGATTTAATGAAGGCTTAGGATTGTGCACTCGCTTTCCACAAAATGCTATGATGTCAAT
>DHGC01000103.1:0-7774 GCA_002402585.1 Erysipelotrichaceae bacterium UBA4808
TGTGAATCCATCTGGCAAGTTGAAGCAAATCGGCCACGACACTACTACAAGATCAGTGCCTTAGGTTTGGATGTCCGTCGTGAATTGATTCAAGATTACAAACAATTGGAAGGAGCACTCCATGAACTCATCAAAACGCAATCTACTTAAGGACTATGTCTATACCATTACCCGCTATCTTCCCGAAAAACAGAAAGCAGATGTCGCACGGGACATTGAAGCCTCACTGTATGAATTGTTGCTGGAACAGTTTGGTGAGAAAGATTATACCAATCAAGAAATTGAGGAAGTGATCCGTGCTTTTGGACATCCACGAATGGTTGCGGAGCGCTATCTCAATCAGAAACCAAGTTTGATCGCATCAGAACTTTCAGAAACCTATTGGTTTGTGGTCAAAATCGCACTCATCGGTAGCAACATCGGTGTCTTCATCGCACGGATGCTTACCATGGACACGGATTTCATTTCGCTTTTTGGTGGAATGATCAATCTATCCCTAACAGTCTTTGGGACGGTCACTTTGATTTTTATTTTGGTAAGCCAAAAGATGGATGTCATTGAACAAAGTATGGATCAAAAATGGTCATTGAGTGAACTGAAAACCTGGGTTAATGATAAGCATCGTGTCAGTCGTTTTGAGATTGCGGTGGAATCTATTTTCTTGGTCTTCGTTGCACAGGCTTTGATTGTCTTTAAACCGATGCCATTGGATAACCTAATCCTATTCTTATTGGGCATGTATGTCGGTTTGAGTCTTATTTTAAATATTTATTTATTGATCAAGGCATATTGGACAGCCCGGTTACGGATTGTCTCAATTCTCATGAATCTGATTTTCGCCTATGCACTTGCACAATTCTTGATTGTTTTACCGGTGCTGTTTACACCGATTCGTGATTTGAAGGGGATAAACATCTCCATTCGCATTACCTCTGTTATTATCTTTTTGGCAATTGCGTATGACGTTTTTGATCATATCCGTCACCTCATCAAAGTTGAAGCATCAGAATCAAACCGACAAGGTTGATGCCAATATTGGCAGAACTATGAATTAAATAAGAATGGGTGATCCCATTCTTTCCGATGTTTAGAGTGGAAAAGAAGAGACCGACTCCAGTCAAACCTATGACGATCAAGACAAATAACCAAACTTGAAACCATTGGCTGATGATCGCCACATGGTAGAGTGCAAAGAGCAGGGCACTGATGAAATGGGTAAGCCAAAGCTTATCCATTTTGAATAATCTGATTAATAGGTATCTGAAAAAGAATTCTTCAAGCAAAGCATTGATAAGAATGATATAGAGACTTACCCATAGGTAATTATTTAGGTTCACTTGAGTTTGTTGGTTTAAAAGCTCGGGAATGTTTGTAAAGGAGGTGAATTGAGTGAGGATATAATACCCTATCAAGATGACAAAGATGATACCGAGACAAAGGCCAAAGAATGATGCTTTGACTCGTTTGAAATCCAACAATTGTTTTAGATGAAGTGCATTGCGATAAAGAAACCAAAGCGGAATCAATCCAAAAAGAGTGAGTTTCAAGCCACTCTTGATCCAATATCCAGGTTGTAATTGATGATCCACATAATACAGAATAAGCAATGTAAATAATCCATAGATGATTCCAATTAGTCGTTGTTTGCTCACGGTTCAATGCTTTCTATTTCAATCATAACCTTCACTTTCGATGCCGTAATTCAAAGATGTATCTTTAAAGACGAGTTCATTTTGAATCAAAATGCTTTGTGTGATCTTTCCACCTAAGCCTTCTTTGATGACATCTTTCATCTTACCATTCTTAGGTGAGATCAGCTCTGCTTTTTCACTGATTTAAACATCCAAGTGCCCTGTCGTGTTGCCTTGTTTTAATGTCAGAATGAAGCCATCCTCCGTTTTTACCAAGTTTATTCTACGCGCAAAAGTATACGTTGCCATACGTTTTGCGTAAAGGGGATGATTCAATTGTGCGATCAGACCTTCGAAATGAAATATCCCAAAGGGGATATCCGCAACCGAGACCATTAGTTGTGTCTGGGGGTTCGTGCCTTGTAATAAAAATGATTGTTTGAGGCTTGCGATAAGAGTCACGCTTTCGTATGGTTATCGATTATACGTCGCAAAAATCTTTGGTCATTTGATAAACGGTTTTGCTAAACGTACGATCCAAGGCGTGTTTAGCTGGAATGGCTTCATGGGTCAAATTAAAATACTGTCCACTGATTCCATCCATGCTCGGATCCGCAATTAAGTAATAAATGGATTCACCGGATATCTGGGGATCTTTCAAGATGCGCTGAATGACCAACTTCGAGAACAAACGATAGAGCCAACCATTGTTTTGACCAATGTTGGTCTTCACATCGCCTGGATGCATCGCATTGATTGTTACACCGCTGCCCATGAGTTGATCGTGCAGTTCCCATGTACAGAGCAGTTGGGCTGTCTTGGATGCGCCATAGCCTCTTAAACCTGTGTAATGACGTTTCTGCCAATCTAAATCGGTGATGTCCAAGCCATTAAAGCGATGTCCTTCCGAATTGATGTTTAAAATCTTGGCAGGAGCAGATGCTTTCAAGGTATCCAAAAGTAGATGCGTGAAAAGGAAAGATGCCAAGTGATTGACCGCAAAGACCATTTCATGCCCATCATTCGTTAAAATCCGTTTTGTGGAATGAAGTCCAGCACAGTTGATGAGGATATCGATCTTTTGTGTTTGAGATCGGATTTCAACGGCTGCTCTTCTTACTTCATGGAGGGAGCTGAAGTCCGCAATGATGAACTCAATTGTTGCAGGGAGATGTTTTAATTCAGACTTCACGGCTTGAGCTTTATAGAGATTGCGAGCCACAAAGAAAATATGCACTGGATTTTGGGCAATGCGTTTTAAAGCTTCATAGCCAACACCGGAGGTCGCACCGGTGATGACGATGGTTTTATCACGAAGCTTAGCTTCGGTGGTTTTTTGGATGGCATTGTGATGTTTTAGAAACATCAACTCATCGGGTAATTTTTTTTTCATATCAACCAAAGTACTTCTTCATGTTTTTTCGATAGAATTTGTTGAAATGTGGGATGTTGTTGAAGATATCCCCCCATAGATCGTAATAATCCCGTTGTTCTAGGATCAAACCCTCATCATTCAACGTTAAGCGTGTAACACCATATAAAGGCGTATCCGGTGATTTCTTAAAGGACATCGTCATGACCCATTCCATGGAGATGACATTATCCTTCTGCATGATATTGGATAAATCCATATGCAAAGAACGACAGCGTTTCGTCAAGCGCTCACACATTGCAATGAAATCTTCCTTACCAATGATTTTTTGGATCGAGTCTTGAAAGACGATGCTTTCGTGATAATACGGAAAGATGTGCGACCAATCCGGCTTACCATCACGATTGTAGGTCTTTGACCACAGTTCTGCGACCAAATCTGTATTCAATGGAACTAAACTGTGTTCATTTATCATGTTTGTTTTCCTTTAAGAGATCTTTATGGACCGCATCCGCCGCAAGTTTTCCGGTTAACACCGCAACCGGTACACCGGCAGGATTAAATGTAAATTGACCGGCTTGTTTGATGGATTTGATGGGTGTATGCACAGATTTGCTTACACTGAGAAACTTGTATTCAACTGGGAAGGGATGATTTTCAAAGGACCAACCGGTTACCGATCCTTGCGTCGCATAGGTACGGTCAAAGATGGTTTTAGGGGTCGAGACAATCGTCATTTCAATGTGTTCACTTAACCCATTCCATAGGCCTTCATCCAAAATTCGAACCATTTCAGTACTTGCCAGTTTCTTGAATTCATCGTAATAGCCACACGCTATTAAATGCTCACAAAGGGTATAATCAAACAAGGTAGAAACGATCAATGCGGACTTTCCTTTAGGTGACAAGTTGACATCACGAAGTGATGGAATGGATATTTCCAAGGTATTGACACTTAAGTTTGCTTTGATGTAATCAAATAAAGTCTGTTTATCCTTTGTAAACTGACCATTCTTCTTAATTGATTCCAAGGGGACACTGGAGATCCCATCCAGTTTAGGCGTATAGAAGGCATGCGGCCCATTCTTAGCCATAAACGTTTGAGGATCAAGGTCGGTGAACATGTATACAGTGATGATCGAGTCTGCGCCCTTCATCGACGCAAAGAAGTTCTTTTTAGCACTTAACTCGATCTGTAGTCTTTTTTGCTTGATGGCTTCGATATCTAAACAATGATAGAAACGATTGGTATCCGCAGCCCAAAGCAGTTGTTTATAAGTATAGACATCACCATCTTTAGTTTTAACCTGTTTCGCGTCCGCATCAATGGCGATGACTTCACAACGATTGAGTAACTCACCACCTTTATGTTGAATGTATTCCACGAAAGTGTCGATGATCTTTTGGGTTGAACCAAGAGGGTATCGATACTGCAAATAGAGGGTGAAGTATGATAATGCGAAGAACGTAGGGGTCTTCGCGAAGAAATGTTGTGAGATCATGTCGACCAAGGCTTGATCTTTGGTGATTTTTTGCAGGTATTCGTCCACCGGTTCCATATAGCGCATGGCTTTACGCATATGCACCATGAACTTGAACATCCAAGGAAGAAGTGTCTTGCTTAAGTATTCCATATCATAAGGTTTCGGTAAAAAGAGAGGATTTTCAATGCCATAGAGGACATCCATGTGCGTCATGATGGCTTTGATATCACGCATGATGATATCGATGGCACTGAATTCATTTGGAAATGAGGCTTTCAGTACTTGCTTATAATCATCAAGAGATTCGACGGATAAGAAATCCATGCTTGCATCCTTAAACGTCATCTTGATTGGGTTTTCTGTAAAATTGATGTTCATGCCGAGTTGTTTGAGCATTGGAGTGATGATTCCAGAGTCGATGATGCCGCGTGCTCCTTTGTCGACCCAATGACTTTTGACTTCAAATGCACCTAAAAGACCACCGAAAGCTTCATCCTTTTCGATGATCAATACTTTATGTTTGTCTTTAGCTAAATAGGCAGCTGCTGTTAAACCAGCCATACCCGAGCCAACAATGATTACATCATAAATCTTTGATTGCATAGAACCCCCATTAAAATAAGATTGGTTATCAAAATCTTAGCAGATTAGCGCGAAGAATAAAATAGTGGTGACCCGACTTGTAAAAAAATCAAGAAATGATCAAAGATTTGATGAATAAGGATAAATTTGACCTAGGTCAAGGAATTGGTTTTGAAAGCGATGCATAATCATAATATAGAAAGTAATGAAGTTACTCATAAAATCGAAAGAAGGTAAAAAAAGATGTCAGAAAAAATAAGTTTCGTAAGTGCTGTAGCAGAACTCATGCCCACCCTCGAACAGTATGTACCTGTTGTGGATCGTGTCCATGGAGCAAACCATCCAGAATTTCATGAGGTACGTGCCGTGTTCAATGTCATTAACACGAAAATACAATCTGAACGCGCCTTGGACTTGAGCGATGAATTCAATCAGTTGCGAATGATAACGGATAACTACATCATTCCAGAGGATGTGTGCGAATCCTATGAAGCGGTCTATGACATGCTTAAAGCCTTGAATGATGCGTATCTCTCTTCTAATGACAAACTTTAGTAGACTAAATGACTTTGAATCATAAAAAATCGTTTAACAATGAGCTCATAACAGCCACTTTGACCGTGGCTCTTATGATGTCAACCTACTTCGATTATTAGTATATGGATAACCTTTCAAAACAATGAAACGAAATGTTTTCTTTGCACTATTTGAAGGATGATCAAGGACGCTTGAGGCTCATTTAGTTTGTTAAATATTTATCAAATGTATATTGTTTACGGTATGAAATAGGATTATATTTAATGGGTAAATAACATCGTTTCATCATGATATTTACAAAGATTGATCTCTAAAATTCTTATAGAACATGTGATTCTGGGACAATTTCGAGAGATTTTTGACTCATAATTGGCAATTCTTGAGCTAGTTTTGATCAAAAGCAAATAAGCTTTATAGAATATGTTCAACTTTTTTGGAAGGCTTCAATACAAGTCTACATTTGCCGGATAACACATTATTATTTAATTCAGAGTATTCTATCCAAGGTGTTATGCATATCTTAAAATAAAAAACCCTTTACTCAAGGGTTCAATTTACAACTGGCGGAGGACATGAGATTCGAACTCACGGAAGCTTGCACTTCGCCACCTTTCCAAGATGGTGCCTTAAACCGCTCGGCCAATCCTCCAGGTGCTCATTTATTATACATAATGAGCTTGAACTTGTCACTCATTTTTTACATTTTTGAGCTTGAAACCTAAATGATAAGTTCAAAAATAAAGTTCAACGATATCGAAGTAAAGTGCTTATTTTCTGTTGATTTTTGTTTATGTTTACGTTATTATATTAAAGCAATGCCCTGGTGGTGAAATTGGTAGACGCAATGGACTCAAAATCCATCGACGAAAGTCGTGTCGGTTCGACTCCGACCCGGGGCACCATTAAGTAAACAAACTCTTGAAAAAGGAGTTTTTTTATGTCCGAAAAGGTGTATGATAGTTGACGTTTAGAGGGAAGTATCATGCACTATCAAAACCGTAAAGTATTCACAACTACATGGATATCCATTCAAACCTTTCTTGCAGGGGCAATTAACGTTTATGCGATTTTTATGTTGGAAAAAACCATATCGCATCATACCGGTTCCATATCCAAAGCAGCGATCGCTTTGGCCAATGGGAACTGGCTGTTGGCGTTTCATTTAGCATCGTATTTAATGTTGTTTTTTGTCGGTGCGTTTTTCTCAGGGCTCACAACGTACAAACGAAATCGTGGTGTGCGTTTATTGCACAGTGTCTATCCGATTCTGTTTGGTTTGTTAATCATTGTCGGTGCTTTAATGAAGTTTCAACTGGAAGACCTACTAAGAATCATGGCCTTTGGGATGGGGTTACAAAATGGTACTTACATTCGATTTAACAACATGCAGATCCGCACCACTCACATGACCGGTTATCTGACCGATGCGACGGTGAGTTATGGCAAAGCGCTTAGAGGTTATGTTGAAGAGCGCAAGAAAGCAATCTTCATCACGTATTCCATTTCAATGTTCTTTGTGGGAGGCCTCTTTGGGGCATGGATACAATTGAGTCATCAAAGTTGGGCTTTATATATCATTGGGTCACTTTACATCTTGGTTGGCTTATTGGTCTTCCTGTTCCATCCAAAATCGATTTAAAACGAATATCATACAAAAGACGTAATCTTTACTCTAAGGTATGGATTACGTCTTTTGTATCAAAACATTTTACGATGCCTTTATACAAAGCTTGTGCTAGCTTAGTTTGATAATCACTGGATGATAGTAAACGATCCTCATCAGGGTTGGAAAGAAAACCCAACTCAACCGTCATAATGGGTACCTTTGACCAATTGAAACCCGTTTGATCCGTTCGTGTGATCACACCACGGTTTTTCATTCCAACCTCATCGGTCAATGTATTCAAAATGATTTCTCCGTAGATCCGACTGATATCAACGACTTCAACGGCATAACCAACTTTGCCTGGAACCAACATCGAGGCACCATGAACTTTGGAATCTTTAAAGGAATCCGAATGAATCCTAAGCATAAGATCTGCATTGTTATCATTCCCTAGATTGGCACGATCGATGTTGCTGGATATCGTCTCATGATCAGTACGTGTCATGATGACGGTATAACCATCTTCCTCAAGCAAATCGCGCACCATCAAGGACACATTGAG
>DHGC01000103.1:7789-8104 GCA_002402585.1 Erysipelotrichaceae bacterium UBA4808
GAACCTGGAGCTATAGGTTCCATGTCGAGATTGACCCAAGGACCATGCCCCGGATCCAAGACAATCACATGAGACATTGTCTTAACCGGAGGGATTTCTATTTCGACACCGTGGGGTGGTTCAAACACTTCGATTGCTTTAGGTAGAGCGTTTGAGTTCAAAGTAGCCCAGGTTAAGATGAGTAATGAAAGGATAAAAGTGAGTCCGATAAATTTCTTAAGCATTGATGTTCACCCATGAATAGTATGGCATAAAAATGAAGAGTTTCGGTATTGAAATTTAAACTGTGAGAATGTAGGTAATCAAATAATTATT
>DHGC01000036.1 GCA_002402585.1 Erysipelotrichaceae bacterium UBA4808
ACGATTGTACCAAGCCTTGTGGATGATTCTGGAAGCTATGTGCCTGGAACACGGACTGCTCTTGAAGCGTATGAACTCGTTCTACAGACATGTGGCAAAGCGGAGATTGTATGTCAGATCATCTTTGAAGATAACGATGAAAAACTGGGTATGATTGCATCGCAGTCCATATCAGCTGGAACGCAAGTCAGCACATCAACGGTTGTGGAAGTTGTCATCTACGAATAAAGTTTCAACGGATAGTCCACTAGGGATATCCGTTTTTTTATGTGTTTTGTATAGATGTCTATCAAAGGGTCGACATCCTATTGCAATCCACTTGATAATATACCCTATAGGGGTATATTATCAAGATATAGACGCATTGATCTCGTTGTATGTTTGAGATGCCGCATATGAAACAATGAAAACTAACAACAGAGCTCTACTTTTAATCATAGTTACACGCATATGTCGTTCAATGTTAAACGCATTTCATTCACATCATCATTGGCAACTGAGCTTTCTTTATCTATGGAATATTGATTCCATGACTCAAGTTGCAGTCGATATGTTCATGATTACATTCATTCGACTATTGAATAAATTTTGTTGATAAACTCAATCGATTCATATCAATTGAAAGTAAGAGTTCTATCAACTTGAGTGAGAGGTGGCAAAATGAAGCCCAGATATTTCGTGATTACAGTTGCAGTTATTCTGATTGTGTTTGGTTTCGCGATTGCTTTTAGTGGTATTCTATTTCGATTGCCAAGTTTCAAAAACATTGAAAAAGAAGCAGAAAAGTGGCTCGCCCTTCCGATTCCTGAATTATTACAGGATGAAAACCCGGATCCCAATGTTGCGGATTTTACGTTGCTTGCCCAACAAGGCGAAACATCATTCTTTGATGGCGTAAAAACCCGGACAATGGGCTATAATGGGAACTTTTTGGGACCTGTTGTTAAAGTATCGCAGGGTGAAACAGTGAACATGCATGTAAAAAATGAATTAGATCAAGCAACGTCCATTCATTGGCATGGATTAGAAGTTCCAGGGAGCGAAGATGGAGGCCCCCATCAAGTGATTCAATCCGGTTCGACATGGAATCCTTCATTCATGATCGATCAAGCTGCATCAACGCTCTGGTTTCATCCACATGTGATTGGAACGACTGCTACACAAGTCTATTACGGGCTTGCGGGAATGCTCTGGATCGAAGATGAGAACAGTGCATCTTTAAATCTACCCAATACCTATGGCGTCAATGATATTCCGCTGATTATTCAAGACCGAAGTTTTGATCGTGATGGATCCTTTTACTATATGGATAATGGGATGGATGGCGCAAGAGGAGACTACATTCTCGTTAATGGTGCAATCACACCTCATTTAGAAGTCAATCAAGTCAAAATGCGCTTTCGAATCGTGAATGGTGCAAATGCAAGCAATTTCAATCTATCCTTATCGAATCAAAATGAGATGATTCAAATCGCATCCGATGGTGGTTTATTGAGTGAACCTGTAATTCGAGATAATATCTTTATCTCACCCGGTGAAAGAGTCGAAATCATCATCGACTTTTCAAGTAATGATGAGGGGGATATCGTTGCCTTGATGAGTGGACAAGAGCTTGTCATGACGTTTAAGGTTGGAGGCACAGCGAAAGACGACACAAGCATAGCAGACAAGCTCGCAAGCATTGAACGAATGGATGAATCCTTGGCTACAGGTTTAAAAACAATCGAACTGGATGGCATGGGACATATGGTTTCTCTCAATGGACGGCAATTTGATATGAATCGAATTGATGATAATGTTCAAGTGAATGCTGTTGAAATTTGGGAGATTACTGCAAATCAAAGCATGATGGGATCGATTGGACATCCATTCCACATTCATGGGACACAGTTTCAAATCTTAAGTCGAGATAATAAGCTACCAGAAGCACATGAGATGGGTTGGAAGGATACGGTCTTTGTGAATGTCGGTGAAACAGTACGCATCATCGTGCAATTCAAGCACAAAGGTATCTATATGTACCATTGCCATATCCTTGAGCATGAGGAAGCTGGTATGATGGGTCAATTGGAAGTTCGCTGAAGACTCATAATAGTGTGGAATTATGAAAACATACGATTAAATATTGAAATCCTCACAAGATTGTAACAATTGATTGTTAATATTCAAGTGTCAGGGTTAATTTGACAGAAAGTACAAGAAATTTGCGAGTCGTAAAGAATGCAAATTTCTCTTAAAGAGGTAAAAATATGATGAGAGGACTTTATGGTTTTGGTGGGTATGGAATGATGGGAGGATTTGGTTGGTTTGGAATGTTGATCTGTTTGCTGATCGTTGTGCTTGTTGTATTGGGAATTATTTCCCTATTCAAAGGTGGCTTCAATTCTACGCATAAAAGAACGGGCATTTCTTCTAAAGAACGTAGCCTTGAAATTCTAAAAGAAAGACTGGCTCGAGGCGAAATCAGTAAAGAAGAATACGAATCTATTAAAAGGGATTTGTAAAACTAAAATGAAGAAACTAATAATCAGTACGTTTATATTGATTTTCATCGCAACGTCAATCCTCGGTGTAAGTGCCCTCCCCACTGAAAGGCGTGAAGTAGAAGACATCATAAGTGAGATTCGAATAAGCCAAGGTATCGAATCGAATGGTGCAATTGATGTGACACGTGTAAGTGATGCATTGCTCGAAGAACTGGGTGATTCTGTCATGGAAGCATTTTCGAACAGCCCTACCGTGCATGAGCAATTGAATCAGTATCTCGCACGTGAAGATGCTCCTATGTTAACTGCCATCCATATTCAAGTCGGTGAAGACTATCTCAATGGTTATCCGATATCAATGATGACATTTAGACGTTATGCTTACAGTACACAAACAGATATTGGTACGAGTTACTATGGTGGTATGATGGGTCGCTATTACAGGAATAATGATCAATTGAATGCATATCGTGGTTACGGGGGCATGATGGGTTGGTTAAACAATTCAACAAATCCGAATTCAAACTTTGATAATTGGAATTCGCCAATTGCTTATTATGGAATGATGACCGGGTTTGGTTCAGCTATTATGTTTGCTCCAATCATCGGTTTACTCATCCTAACGTTTGTATTTGTTTATTGGATGACATCTAAAAATGGGCGTCAAACTATTCCAGCAACAGGGAATGCAATTTCGATTCTGAAGGATCGATATGCTCGAGGTGAAATCACTCGGGATGAATTCATTCAAAAAAAAGACATATTGAAATAGATTGAGACAAAGCGCAGTGATCGACACTTGCGCTTTTTACATGTTCCAAAATGATTCGATGGATGCAATGTCAATAACATAAGGTTTAGGCAAGGGTTTGCCAAATCCATTCCGAAGCTTAACCTAAACATTAATTATTTATTTAAGGAAACGAAATTAATTAAAACATACCAAATTACTAGGTTTCTTCTCCATCATATCTACATCACTGTTCGGTAACATAAGCATAGATTCTTAGATGAAGAGAGGAGATTGGTAGAGGATTATGCAACAAAGTTTCAAGATTATTGGGATGACCTGTGCTTCCTGCGCACAGAAAGTAGAGAAGGTGGCTTCCAAAATTCATGGAGTCGATTCTTCAAGTGTCAATTTTGCGACTGAAAAGTTGAGTGTTCAATTTGACGAACTAATCGTAACGACACAAGATATTCAGAACGCGATTAAGAATATCGGTTATGAAGCAGTTCATGATGATATTACAAAGCGTATTACAATCGCCATCGAAGGGATGTCCTGTGCTTCATGTGCTCAAAAAATTGAGAAAACACTGAAAAAGACAGAGGGGATTATTTCGGCAAACGTAAATTTCGCCACTGAGAAAGTAAGTCTAGAATACAATCCAAGTCAAATAAGAATTTCTCAAATTAAAGCAGTCATCGTAGACTTGGGATACAAAGCTTTAGAGAGTAGTGGATCAGCTTCTGTAGATGAAGATAAGGAAAGAAAAGAGAAGGAAGTAAAAGCGTTATGGTTCAAGTGCATCGTCGCTAGCATTTTCTCGATTCCACTGCTCTATTTAGCAATGACACCCATGCTTCCACAGTTGAATCTGCCATTCCCAGAGATTTTGTCACCGATGATGAACCCGAAGAATTATGCCTTGGCACAAACATTACTGATTATTCCAATCTTATTGGTGGAATACAAGTTTTATATTATTGGATTTAAAGCGATATGGAAGAAAGCCCCTAATATGGACTCACTGATAGCGATGGGAACTTCAGCAGCTGTAATCTATAGTAGCGTCATTGCATTCCAGATTTTTCAGGGTGATTACACAAATGTGAACAATATGTATTTTGAAACTGCTGGAATCATTATTGCATTGATTCTATTGGGTAAAGCTCTAGAAGCGGTTACCAAAGGGAAAACATCCGAAGCCATCAAAAAGTTGATTGGCTTAGCACCAAAAACTGCGCTTGTATTACATGAAGGCAAGGAAATGATCATATCCGTCGATGAAGTAGAAGTCGGAGATGTTATTATCGTAAAACCTGGTGAAAAGATTCCTGTAGATGGAAAAGTAGTCGAGGGGTATACCTCGATTGATGAATCGATGCTTACTGGAGAAAGCATACCGGTTGAGAAACATGTTGGGAATCCTGTCTATGCTGCAAGCATCAATGGGAATGGAATGATCCATTTTGAAGCAACGAAGGTAGGATCTGACACAGCTTTGGCACAAATCATAAAACTGGTCGAAGATGCGCAAGGATCCAAAGCGCCTATTGCACAATTAGCAGACATTGTTTCCGGTTACTTTGTTCCAGTAGCCTTTGCGATTGCATTTTTCTCCGCGTTGGCTTGGTATCTAAGTGGTCAATCACTTACTTTTGCCTTAACGATCTTCATTTCAGTTTTAGTGATCGCTTGTCCATGTGCTCTGGGTTTGGCAACACCTACCGCTATTATGGTGGGAACTGGAAAAGGTGCGGAGAATGGCGTATTGATTAAAAGTGGTGTTGCGCTTGAAACAGCGTATAAAATCAACACCATCATATTTGATAAGACAGGCACAATAACCGAAGGAAAACCAGTTGTGACAGATGTTGTCATTCTTTCTGATTACAGTGAGGATGAACTATTGCAAATCGCGGCTTCAGCAGAAAAAGGCTCTGAACACCCATTAGGGGATGCCATTGTCAATGGGGCATTGGCAAAACAACTTGAACTATTAACCATTGAGACTTTTGAAGCCATTCCTGGGCATGGGATCAAAGTTAGAATTAACAACAAGAAAATTTTATTGGGCAATCGTAAGTTGATGCTTGTGAACGACATACATCTTTCGACCAGTGAGTCTAATTCAGACAGACTTGCGGAAGAAGGCAAGACACCCATGTTTATCGCGATTGATAGTCAATTAGTCGGTATCATTGCGGTTGCGGATGTCGTCAAACCAAGCAGTGCGAAAGCGATTAATAAGCTCAATGAAATGGGAATTGAAGTCGCAATGATTACAGGAGATAATCGCAAAACAGCAACTGCTATTGCAAAACAGGTTGGGATCAAGACCGTGCTTGCGGAAGTCTTACCTCAAGACAAGTCCTTTGAGGTCAAGCAACTTCAAAATATGAAGCGAATTGTGGCAATGGTCGGGGATGGCATCAATGATGCGCCGGCATTGGCTCAAGCTGATATTGGGATTGCGATTGGTTCTGGTACAGATGTTGCCATGGAATCAGCAGACATCGTTCTCATGCGTAGTGATTTAATGGATGTTCCAACAGCTTTAAAACTGAGTAAGAGCACCATTCGAAACATAAAGGAAAATCTTTTCTGGGCCTTTGCATACAATATTTTAGGAATACCCATTGCGGCAGGTTTATTATACATCTTCGGTGGTCCTATTTTGAATCCTGTCTTTGCTGCAGCGGCGATGTCCCTATCATCTGTTTCTGTACTCACCAACGCCCTAAGACTTAAATCATTTAAAGCCTACAAATAACAATGAAAGGAGTGCCTTGATGATGCAAAAGCATTCACACACAAGCAAAGTAGAAATCATCAATCAGTTGAATCATGTTGAAGAACAAGTTCGCAATCTAAAGAATTCATTAAATCAAGAGAAAACCTGTAATGAAGTGCTTCATCAAGTGTGCTTGGCTAAGGCAGGGATGAGTTCGCTCGCTCTCAAATTGATTAGAAGACGTTTGAATCATTATGATGGGATTACAAAAATAGATGACTTGATGCATACGATAGAATTGATGGTCGTAGATAGAGGATAAGATGCAAGGTCAAAAACTGAATAAATACAGTAGATGGATCGTATGGTTTGGAATTATGACAGCGATCTTAGGCGTTTTCATACTCGTCTCCATTCTAGGAGACGAGTATGGCTATTATCGTTATTTGCCCTATGGCTTATTGCTTCTTTGCCCTTTATCACATTTATTTATGATGAAGATGCATGATAATGAGCTAATTTCCAACCAAAGGAATGAAGAGAAAGATGATGCCTGTCATTGAGTGATTTGAGGTGATGAGCAGAAGTGGAGGACGAACATTGGATAATTTCGTGAAAGTGGTTTTAAAAGTCGAAGGTATGACCTGTGCGGCTTGTGAGAATAAGATTGAAAGCAAATTGCGCAAAATGGATGGGATCATCATTGGTCGAGCTAGTTATGGCAGTGCGACCATTAAAATTACATATGATCGAAACATTCTGACTCTAAAGCGCATTGTAAAAGCGATTGAGCAACTGGGCTATTCAATCATTGAATCCAAGGACATAAAAAACGTCTCTAAAGATCAGACATTTGATAAGCTTTTGGATGCGGCCACCATTGCAGCATTTCTATACTTCATCTATCATTTTGCTTTAAGATTTGGTTTATTGAATTTCTTCAATAACTTTCCAAAAGTACAGTCTGGCATGAGTTATGGCGTTTTGTTTATTGTAGGGATATTGACATCTATCCATTGCGTAGCCATGTGTGGGGGAATAAACTTATCACAAAGCATTAAGACTACCGAAGCTCAACTATCCAAAACCACCATGTCAACATGGATGCCAAGTCTTTTGTATAACTCGGGAAGAGTGGTTTCGTATACCATCATTGGAGCTGTTGTCGGTGCGCTTGGATCCGTTGTTAGTTTCTCAGGATATGCAAAAGGTATTGTGGCAATCTTAGCAGGAATCTTTATGATGATCATGGGTATCAATATGCTGAATATTTTTCCTTGGTTACGAAAATTCAATCCGCGTTTGCCAAGAATCATTACGACACGCTTCAATCATGATAAACATCGCATTCATAGTCAGTTTTATGTAGGATTGTTAAATGGCTTAATGCCTTGTGATCCATTACAAGCAATGCAGCTCTACGCACTTTCAACCGGAGATCCCATTAAGGGAGCCTTATCCATGTTCTTCTTCAGTCTCGGTACAACTCCACTCATGTTTGGACTTGGGGCAATCAGTTCATTGTTAAGTAAGAAGTTGACGAACAAGATGTTACAAATCAGTGCGGTTCTTGTTGCTATCTTGGGCTTTGCTATGTTTCAAACGGGCTTAGGGGTTTCGGGTATTCAAATCCCAAGTATCTATTCTCTGATTGGCAGTGTTCAGGCAATTGACAACGTTGCCGTAGTTGAAGAGGATGGAATACAATATGTTACCTCCAATATCACAGGTGGAAGATATGAGTCGATTTCAGTTCAAGCGGGCATTAAAACGCAATGGACCATACATGTAGATGAAGGGGAACTGTCTGGATGTAACTATCGGATCATCATTCCTGCGCTCGGCAGAGATATTGAACTTCAGACTGGAGATAACATTATCGAGTTTACACCAAAGGAAAAGGGAATTATCGCATTTAGTTGCTGGATGGGCATGATACGAAGTCAAATTGAAGTCATATAGAAGTACTTATGTAAAAGATAGAATAAACGTTACGTGGAATATTAAAGTAGGTTTTTTGAGTAAATGAATTTAGAAGTGCATTTCTAGTATCAACGATATTTTCTTAATGAGTTCGTAAGAATCACAAATTAAAGCCGCAATAGCTTTCTGTTTATACCATTAAACAAAATAAAAATGACATATACTTTCTTGTAAGTGTTTGTCATTTTTTTGATAGCTCTTGAAATACGTTTTGAACAGAATTATTTTGTAAATGATTAAGATATTAATGATGTTTAAGTTTGTGATGCTTAAGATTCTCAATCACCAAAGGTAAGATTGTCTTCGCATCTCCAACGATGCCGATAGTCGCAACACTGAAGATGGGGGCTTGCGGATCGGAGTTGATCGCAAGAATGGTCTCTGATTTATCCATGCCGGCGGTATGTTGCACGGCTCCTGAGATGCCGCATGCAAGATACAAGCGAGGACGAACGGTCTTTCCGGTTTGACCAACTTGGATATCTTTTGAGGCTGCACCTTTATCGACGACGCCACGACTTGCGGCGACGACACCTCCGCTTAATTGAGCGAGTTCATCGAGTAGTTCAAAGTGCTCCAACATTCCTCTGCCACCTGAAATCAAGATTTGTGCATGTGTGATATCTGGACCCGATTGGTGTTTTTCAATGCGATTTAAGATACGTACGTTATCTTCCATCGGTTTATAAGGAAGATTGACGATGATGCCTGGTCGATTTAGTTGATAGAAATCCGCATCCAAGACCTGAGGCCGAATCGTTGCCATTTGCGGACGATGATTTGGACAAACGATGGTCCCAAAGAGATTGCCACCAAAAGCAGGTCGGGTTATCCAAAGTTCTGAAGTATTTTCTTCATTTGGATTGATCTCTATTTTAGTCGCATCCGCAGTCAATCCAGTATCGATGCGAGCAGCGATTCTAGGCGCTAAGTCACGACCAATCACACTTGCCCCAATCAAGAAGGAATCCGGTTTATGTTGCTTGATCAATTCACTGATGACATGCGTATAACGTAAAGTGGAGTAATGGCTGAGCTCAGGATGGTCTGCCACATAAACGCGATCAGCCCCATGGTTCAACACATCATGAGGGAGTTGACCCAAATTGTTTCCAAGCAAGATTCCAACAACTTCAAACTTGACATGTTTGATTTGTTTGACGAGTTTGCGTGCTTCACTCAAGAGCTCATAGCTTACATTTTGGATGACATTATTCCGTTGTTCGATGAATACAAGAATATCTTTGGTTTCCATATCAAGCCTCCATGGTTTTGATGAGCACATCGGTGATCAAGCGTGCCGCTTCTTCAGGACTGAGATTGGATTTCAGTGAAGCGGTCTCCAAACTGCGTGTAAATGTCTTCTTGACTTGAGTTGGTGAACCTTTTAAACCAACATCGGTTTCTGGAATGCTCAAATCGCTGAAGTGAACTAGGGCAAGGGGTTTATCGTACGCAGCCCAAGCATCGACGGCATTCATGCCACGATCAGTGTTCATTGAACTTAGAGTTGTGATGAGCGCAGGCAGTTTGACTTCGAGCAACTCCGAGTAATCCTCATAAGCCTTGCTTAAGGTCAACCATGTCCCATTGCATTCTTCAATCGATTCGACATAGGAAACTTGTGGAATACCCAATTTCTCAGCCACCTGTGGACCAACCTGTGCTGTATCACCATCAATGGCTTGACGACCAGCGATGATCAAGTCATAGCTTTGTCTCTTCAACCAAGCCACTAAGGTTGTGGAGGTTGCCCAGGTATCTGCCCCTGCGAATTTCGCATCCGACAACAACACCGCTTGATCGACACCTCGACCCAGTATTTCTCTTAACATGCGCTCGGCCTGAAGTGGGCCCATGGATACCGCTGTGATGGTTCCACCATAATGATCTTTCAGACTCAAAGCCGCTTCGATGCCGGCCATATCGTCTGGATTGATGATGCTGGGAACACCCGTTCGAATCAAAGTCCCATGGATGGGATCGATCTTCATTTCCGTTGTGTCCGGAACTTGTTTAACAAGTACGATGATGTTCATGTGTCTTAACCTAAGAGTGACGCGCTGATGACCATGCGTTGCACCTCTGATGTCCCTTCGTAGATTTCCGTAATTTTGGCATCGCGCATCATACGCTCAACCGGATAGTCGCGTGTATACCCATATCCACCAAAGAGTTGAACCGCTTGGGTGGTGACGTCCATAGCGGTTTCGGACGCATAGAGCTTTGCCATGGCCGCTTCAGTAGAATACGGTTTTCCTTCATCTTTAAGCACCGCAGCTTTATAGACCAAGAGCCGTGCCGCTTCGACTTTCATCGCCATGTCCGCTAATTTGAACTGTGTATTTTGAAAAGCACTGATGGGCTTATTGAACTGCTTGCGTTGTTTGACATAGTGGATGGTCTCATCCAAAGCCCCTTGCGCGATGCCCAAGGCTTGAGCCGCAATACCAATACGTCCTCCATCTAAGGTGCTCATAGCTACCTTGAAGCCTTTACCTTCTTGCCCCAATAAGTTGGATAATGGAACCTTCACATTTTGCATGACCAGTTCACAGGTCGATGAACCACGAATGCCGAGTTTCTTCTCCTTTTTGGAAACACTGAACCCTGGCATGTCTTTCTCCAATATGAAAGCGGAGATGCCACGTGTTCCTGCTGCTTTATCCGTCATCGCAAAGATGATGTAGATGTCGGCATAACCTGCATTGGTGATGAAAATCTTGGAACCTGTTATGACGTAATGATCGTCGTGCTTGATCGCAACGGTTTGTTGACCTGCCGCATCCGTTCCTGCATTGGGTTCGGTTAAACCAAAAGCACCTAATGCTTTACCTTCTAATAAAGGTCTAAGATATTTTTCCTTTTGATCAGCTGTACCGAACTGTTGAATGGGATGTGCAGCGAGTGAGGTGTGTGCTGAGAGAATGACGCCTGTGGTGGCACATACCTTTGATAGTTCTTCTACAGCGAGAATATAACTCAAGGTATCGGCTCCAGCTCCGCCCCATTCTTTTGCGAAGGGAATCCCCATCATTTTCGCATCCACCATTTTTGTCAGTGTTTCGACTGGGAAACGTTCTTCTTCGTCGATTTCAGCAGCGAGTGGTTTGACGTGTTTGATGGCAAAATCACGAAACATCGTGCGCATCAACTGATGTTTTGGACTTAGATTGAAATCCATATCAAGCCTTGGGTGGCATGATGGTAGCCACACCTTTCACAACGACTTC
>DHGC01000065.1 GCA_002402585.1 Erysipelotrichaceae bacterium UBA4808
GCTGCCATAGTTGATTTCCACATTTGCAATCGGTGCAGCCATGATGGGTGCACTGATCATTTGACCAAAGAAATCAAAGAGACTGTCCACTTCTTGATCCTCGCGAATCAAGCGCATATTCAAGGTGACTTACTTTAATTTCGCTACATTTCTAATAAAAGTACTTCCTGTACCCTTACCCCCAGGTCCAGGTGTCCAACCACGACACACTTCACCATTACAGATCTTACACATCTTACAGATGCTCATGTTAACTTTGGCCTGGATTTTTACTTCTTCAAGTGTTTTCATTATTTACTCCTTCGAATGAAAGAAAGGTACTGGACCTTTCTTTTACTTTATTATTCTACTACAACTTTCGCTTTTTCGATAATCCCCGCTTTGAACAACAAAGCAAAGAGACAGATCATGACAAATGTAATTCCAACAGGATAAGTGAATGAAGTTGTTAACTTAAAGTCTTCTGGAGCTTGCAAGACGTATGTCATCGAAACAGCATTCATGGAGGTTGCTAATGCAGTGATAGGATGCTTGTTAAATCAAGTAAATGACACCCGCACACAACGTGATCTTCACTAAAGTTTGCTTGGGTCATGAGCATCGCAATGTTAATGATGATATTGCCAAAATTTCGTCGAACATAGGTGTACCTACCACTAAGTATGATAGTAACCTTATCTTTCTCTTTATTAAAAATCACGCCTTTCGACTTTGCATTCCACAGGATCGAGTTTAGCGTGATCTTAATTATTCAGCTTAGGATGCTTTCTTGATGTATCCTACTGCAAAGGCACCCTTACCAGCGTTGAGTCCCACGATCGGTGAAATCGTCTCAATGTATTCAGGTTCTTTACCGATGATTTTAACCAATGATGCTTTGAACTCAGTCAGATCATTTGGATCATCCGCATACACCAAAGCATACTGATCAATTCCATTTGTCTCCATGTCTTTCTTCACAACTCTTAGAATGGATTTAACCGCACTCTTTTGTGTCAACGATTTAAATGGAATAATACCCTTACCTTCCGAATCAATGGAAATGACCGGTTGAAGTTTGAGCTTCGATAACACAAAGCCTTGTACTTTCGATACCCTGCCCCCTTTGAGCATGTATTTCAAATCCTTGACGCTGACAAAGATGTTCAAACGTGGAATCATTGACTCGATTTTTGAGACGATTGTTTCAAAGTTCTCACCAGCTGCTCTCAATTTCAATGCTTCATAGACCAATAAGCCTTCCGTAATCGAATTAGTCTTTGAATCAATCATCGCAATCCTCTTATCTTTAAGATTCATCTTGTTCACGACTTTTAGAATATTCTGATAGGTTCCGCTCATCTTCTGTGAAACAAAGATGCCGATGACTTCGTCATAATGTGGTAAAACCTGATTTAATATACGCTCGATTGCTACGGAACTGACCTGAGAAGAACTCGGATTCAAATGATAATCATCCATGTGTTTATAGAAATCACTCGAACGCATCGTCAATTTATCCATATAGACATTGGAGTCGATGATAATGTTCAAAGGAAGTACCACACAGTGATGATCATCCTTGAATTGTTGCGGAAGATCCGCAATCGAATCCGTAATGATAGCCATCGTGGCTTGTTTAGCATGAATCAAATGTGCTTGCATCCACATATCATCCACTTTATGTGAGATGACTCGATGATCACGAACCAATTCACTCATGATCATATGAGGTTCATTGGTATGCACATGAATGCTGATGTGTTCACCGTTTTGATTAACCACCAAGGAATCCCCATAGTGGTCCAAGCTTCTGATCAAGTCATCCTGAGCATATTTTGTTTGAATCAAATATTGTGCACAATAGCGATGGTCTCCAATATCCAAACTAGGGGTCATTTCCGTAATCAAATCCAAGCGTGCTGCTGTGAATTCCAAATCCTCCAGCGTTCCAGATTTTAGAAAGCGTACGATGCCTTCCACAAAGAAATAGAACGCTTGTGCACCCGCATCCACCACATTATTGTCTCTTAAGACCTTTAATTGATTTTTTGTATTACTGACGGCATCTTGCAAGGCGTGCAGTGATTTTTCAAAGATTTGATCATAATCCACATCCCAAGCCCCTTCTAATGCCTTCGTCCATTCACGCATGACGGTGAGGATCGTTCCTTCTTTAGGGTGCGCTACAGAATTGACGGCTTGATGTGCTGCTTGTTTGAAACTCTCAACCAACTCCAGTGGTGATAAAGAGCTTTTAGCTTGGATTGAATCGGCCAAACCATTGAAATATTGAGCAAAAATCATCCCTGAATTCCCATAAGCATTATCAATTGACAATTGAGCAATTTCAGCCATGGCTTGATGTGCATGATCAAACCGTTGGGCTTGTGTGATGATGGAATTCATGGTCAACGCAAGATTGGTTCCAGTGTCCCCATCCGGAACAGGAAAAACATTGATGCGATTTAAATTCTGCTCATTGACAATGACATTTTTCGCACCCGAAACGATGTAAGCATATAATTCTTGTCCATTGATTTGTTTCATGGTGTGCTCCTAAAAGAAATGTGTAATGATCAAATATGAAATGACGCTGACACTGGTCGACAACGTCGTGCCCCAGATCAAATCAATGATCGTAATGGTGATCGGCCAGTCCCGTATCGTCGCCAGATTGGTTAGATCATAGGTCGCATACGTGATGAAGCCAAACAACATCGCTCGAATGACAAGCTGCACTAAATCGCGATCGACTAAACTTGGCGCAATGACGAAATAAAGGACACCGATTATGAAAATCACATAAAAAATCAAGGCAGCGAGCCAGTTAACTTGGGGTGCCATCAAATAACCAAGATATTTAGCATAGATATTCTTTGCCACAAAGCCCAACCAAATCAAATCAATACCCATGAAAACTATAAATGTTACTGCAAAATAAGCTAACCAGATCATAACGATTCCCCTTTTTTATTAATTAATTTAATTA
>DHGC01000063.1:0-3920 GCA_002402585.1 Erysipelotrichaceae bacterium UBA4808
GAAGGCGAATTCGAATTGGGTGGTCAAATCTTGGACATCCATGCGAATGGTGGTGCCTATCTCCATCATACGGAAACCTTGGCGGGAAGTACGATGGTCTACAATCATGGCTTACGCAATCTCATCCAAAAAGCAGAGCTTCAAGAAGTCATTGCCATCAATGCCTGCACCATCAACCCTGCTAAAATAGTACAACTCGATCATCGCAAAGGACTCATCAAAGCAGCCTACGATGCGGATATTACCATCTTGGATGACAACTATGATGTCGTAAGTACGATGATCCTAGGGAAAGTCGTTTATAATCGTTGATTCGCTTTATTTTAGCGGACTAAACTTGTAAAATTAAGGTACATATGAAGCACATCTTCATTATCAACCCAACATCGGGTAAACATCATGCCATTCAATTGATTCCCGTCATCGAGAATTATTTCAAGACGCATTCCGAAACGTATTCAATCATACGCACCGAACGGCCTGGACATGCGACAGAGATCGCACGTCATTTTAAAGCAGAGGATGATGTGACCCTGTATGTCTTGAGTGGGGATGGGACGGCCAATGAGGTTCTTAATGGATTGAACCCCAATGTACCCATGGCAGTGATCCCAGTGGGATCCGGCAATGATTTCTTCCGCATGCTTGAAGTACCAATCATGCCATTGGAACAGTTGCTCATCGAAACCATTGAAGGTAAAGAAGTTGTTGTGGATTATGGGATGGCGAATGATCGTCGATACTTGAATTGTTCTTCCATGGGATTTGATGCGGATATTGGGATCTATGCCCATGCGATCAAAATGAAGTATCCATTTCTATCCGGTTTATCCTATGTCATTGCGATCATTGCGCTTTTAGTCAAACGCAAACCAATGAGGATGCGTTTAAGATTCAACGATGAAGTCTTGGAAGTTGAGAGTCTTTTGGTCGCTATCATGAACGGACGCTTCTATGGAGGTGGATTCAATCCAACACCGATGGCTTCCATTCAAGATGGGACACTGGATCTTTGTGTCATACGCAATACAAATCTTTTAAGGATTTTGACCTTATTACCGAAATTCAAAGTAGGTAAACACATCCATGAAGACATTGTCAGCTTCTATAACGTTAAAGAATTAAAACTCAGCAGTGCTGAAACCATTAACACCCAATGTGATGGGGAAGTCTATCCTGAGCAACATATCGATTTCAAACTTGTGGAACGTGGTTTGAAGTTGCGTGTTCCCCAACGTTCTAATTTAAAGGAGTGATGAAATGATTCTTGAAAATGAACGATTTCGTTTAGAAGTAAGCTTAAAAGCCGCTGAAATGTATTCTTTGGTGGATAAGCGAACCAACAAGGAATGGTTATGGCAAGGTGATCCAAGCTTTTGGGCAGGTCGCAATCCAATCTTATTCCCGATTGTTGGATCAACGCATGATAAGCTTTTGCATATCGATGGGAAAGCCTATCCCATCGGTAATCATGGTTTTCTGAGACATGCAATGTTCGATCTGATTGAACAGGATGATGAACACATCACACTGGGTTTCACATCCAATGCGGAAACCTTGGCCCAATATCCCTATGCCTTCAATTTTGAAGTGGAATATCGGATGCATATGCAAGGTATCGACATCGTTTATCGCATTGAGAATCGCGATGAGAAGGTGATGCCGTTCAACTTTGGACTTCATCCAGCCTTCAGTACCTCACATAACGGTGTGGATGGACCGATTGATATTGAATTCCCATGTCGCGAAGACAATTTACCAAAGGAAATCCTTGTGAACAGTGATAAGCCTTTATTGAGGTTTACAGATGCTTATTTTGAATCCATGCCGACCTTAGTCTTAGATCAAGTGAATTCACCCTTTGTTCGTTTAAAGGATGCGGGCGAGAGTATTCTTGTCAGTGTACTAGGTTATCGTTGGTTGGCATTCTGGAAGAAACCCAATGCACGCTTCATTTGCATCGAACCGTGGTATGGACATGATGATTTCATTCCATTTGAGGGTGATTTCAAGGATCGTGAAGGAACACAATTCCTTGATCCAAAACGAAGTTTCACAACAATGTATCAAATTCTACCGGAAGGTAAAGAAGGAGCACGCAATGTTTAAAGTCATCGTATGTGAAGATTATGAAGCAATGAGTCAAAAAGCATTTGAAGTCATGGAGTCCGTAGTTAAACAAGGACAAGTGACCTTAGGCTTGGCAACGGGTTCAAGTCCTGAAGGTCTCTACCGCTACATGGTTGAGGCACACAAAAATGGTTTATCTTACAAAGATGTTCAAAGTTTCAACCTCGATGAGTACGTTGGCTTGCCACGTGATCATGCACAAAGCTACTATACCTTTATGTTTGAGCATTTCTTCAAACATGTGGATATCGAACTTAAGAACATCCATTTGCCTAAAGGTGAAGGATCCCTTGAGGAAGTCGCAAATGAATACGAAACATTATTGGCTCAAAATCCACAGGATCTTCAATTGTTGGGAATTGGATCCAATGGACACATTGGTTTCAATGAACCCGGTACCAGTTTTGATTCAACGGTCCATGTGATTCGCTTAAAAGAAACAACACGTAAAGACAATGCTCGTTTCTTTGATTCTTTGGACGAAGTGCCACACTTTGCCATCACGATGGGCATCAAAGACATCCTACGTGCTAAGAAGATTTTATTGGTTGCTTATGGTAAAAACAAAGCACAAGCGATCAAACAAATGCTAGAAGGGGAAGTCCACGAGGATGTACCATGCACCATCCTGCAAAAGCATCCGGATGTGGTGGTTGTCTTAGACAAGGAAGCGGCTTCGTTGTTAAAAAATGATTAAGTTGATTGTCAGTGATTTAGATGGAACACTCTTAACGAAATTTAAATCGGTTTCCAAAGAAAACCAAGAAGCGATTCTAGAGGCTCAGCAAAAAGGTATCATCGTAGCCTTGGCAACAGGGCGTGGGTACGACAGTACACATCAATTTGCCAAGATGTTTGATTTTGCGAAATACAATGGGTATTTGGTGACCAACAATGGACAACGTGTTATCGATGTCAAAAACGATGTGACAACGATCAATGGGTATATCTCCATTGAGGAAGCACAATCGGTATTGAGTTTTGCTCAAAAGCACAATTTACAGTTGGTTTTGGATTCCGATCAAGGCTTCGCATTCTATACACCAAAAAATCTTCGAATCTATCGTGATATTTACCGTTTATTGATCAAAGTGCTTCCAATCTTTAGACCGATCTTGAATCGTATCCATATCTTCGCATTATTCGGTTTCTTAAAACACCATCAAGTCAGAATCATCAATAATGCAGAAGACATCACCCATCCCTATGATAAGATGGGCTTAGCCCATACAAAAGCTAGTTTGGATCGAAGTTTTGAAGAACTATTCGAACAGTTCGCTGGTAAACTCGAAGTCATGCGTGTTGGAGAGATGTGGATCGATGTCAGCCCGAAAGGTTTGACGAAAGTTGTTGGGATTCGTCAGATCATGGAAAAACATAGCATTCAAGATGATGAAGTCTTGGTCATGGGGGATTCCGATAATGATGTGACGATGTTGGCTGCGTTTCCACATGGGGTTGCGATGGGCAATGCGAATGCGAACGCACGAAAAGCCGCTAAATTAAGTACCAAAGCAAACAATGAACATGGGGTTGCGCATGCGATTCGAACCTATGCATTGAAAAAGTGAGCATTTGGGCACTCATTTGATTTGAATCTTGATATACTTAAGATGATGATAGGAGAAAATTATGAAAACAGTCACTGCATTAGAATTTGATGCCACTACAAAAAAAGGTGTTGTCTTAGTTGATTTTTCAGCTGAATGGTGTGGACCATGTAAGATGATCGCGCCGGTCTTGGAACAATTATCAAAAGAAATGGCGGATAAAGTAAAAATCATTACCGT
>DHGC01000063.1:3991-5635 GCA_002402585.1 Erysipelotrichaceae bacterium UBA4808
AGAGCGTATGTGAATTAGAGGCGAAGGCCTCTTTTTTATTTTTTTTAGCATAGGTATTGCATTCTAGTGCAATTGTTTTATAATGGTCCTTGTGTTTAGTATAAAATGCTAAATAGTTTAGTAGAACTAAACAAAGGAGTACGATGGAAATTGGACACAGAATCAAGCAACTGAGAACCAAGAATAAGCTGACCCTTGAAGAGTTGGCCAGTCGTTCTGAGTTGTCAAAAGGCTTTCTATCACAGGTTGAGCGCGATTTGACCTCACCTTCAATCGCAACCTTAAGTGATATCGTAGAAGCTTTGGGTGTGACTTTAGCCCAGTTCTTTCAAGGTGAAAAAGATGAGAAAATTGTCTTTGTTCAAGAGGATTACTTCGTAGATGAGCGTGAAGATGGGACCGTTCATTGGATTGTACCGAATGCTCAGAAAAATGACATGGAACCTATATTACTCGACCTTAAGCCTGGTCAACGTTCACAAGTGATTCAACCCCATAACGGTGAGGAATTCGGCTATGTGTTGAGTGGAAAAGCTTGTCTGGTTGTGGATGGGAAGAAACATGTTGTGAAGAAGGGTCAAACCTTTTACATCAAAGGAGCTCATGATCATTATTTGACGAATGAGACCAAATCGGAATTAAAATTACTGTGGGTTTGTACCCCACCACTGTTCTAGGAGACACTATGCGAAAACTGATTGAATTTAAAAACATCGTAAAAAGCTTTGATGATAGTTTGGTTCTTAAAGGAATCAATTTATCGATCCATGAAAATGAATTTGTCACATTACTTGGACCCAGTGGTTGTGGTAAAACGACACTCTTAAGAATATTAGGGGGCTTTATCTCCCAAAACGAAGGTCATGTGTATTTCGATGACATCGAAATCAGCAACGTCCCTCCGTACAAACGTGAAATCAATACTGTTTTCCAACGCTATGCTTTGTTTCCACATATGAATGTGCATGATAACATTGCATTTGGCTTACACATTAAGAAACAAGACAAACAAACCATTGAGCAAAAGGTCAAGAAGATGTTAAAATTGGTCAATCTTCAAGGTTATGAAGATCGTCCAGTCACATTGCTTTCGGGTGGTCAGCAACAACGTGTCGCGATTGCGCGTGCTTTGGTCAATGAACCCATGGTTTTGCTTTTGGATGAGCCTTTGGGTGCTTTAGATTTAAAATTGCGTAAGGAAATGCAAATTGAATTGAAGAAAATCCAACAAGAAGTAGGCATCACCTTCATCTATGTCACACATGACCAAGAAGAAGCCTTGACGATGTCGGATACGATTGTTGTCATGAACAATGGTGAAATCCAACAGATCGGCAGTCCTACGGATATCTACAATGAACCAGAGAATCGCTTCGTAGCGGATTTCATTGGTGAATCCAACATCTTGGATGGACTCATGATTCAAGATTATAAGGTTAAATTCGATGATCAAATCTTTGAATGTGTCGATTATGGCTTTGAAGACAATCTTGAAGTGGACATTGTCTTGCGTCCTGAAGATATCGATATCGTTCCATTGGAAATGGGTCGTATCAAAGGCATCATCAAATCAACCATCTTCAAAGGCGTGCATTTCGAAGTCGTCGTTGAGACACCGTATCGTGAATGGATCATCCACACAAC
>DHGC01000063.1:5674-9883 GCA_002402585.1 Erysipelotrichaceae bacterium UBA4808
CCCTACATCGTTTGGATGAGTTTGTTCATTGTCGTACCAATGTTGTTGATTGTTCTCTATGCCTTCACAACCAGTGGCAATGAATTGATCTCGTTTCGATTCACCTTAGATAATTTTTTCCGATTCTTCGATCCCGTCTTCATCAAGGTCTTACTGAAGTCCTTGGAAGTTGCCTTGATCACAACAATCTTGTGTATCATCATCGGGTACCCAATCGCATACATCATCGCAAATGCATCTGAGAAGTCACAGACCTTATTGATTCTTTTGATCACTTTACCGATGTGGATCAACATGTTGGTTCGGACCTATGCTTGGATCAGTATCCTATCGGATGGTGGTTTGTTGAACAGTTTATTGGAATTCATTGGTTTACCACCCATGAAGTTGATGTATACCGATTTTGCAGTCATGTTGGGGATGGTCTATAACTTCCTTCCCTTCATGATCATATCGATTTACACGGTGCTTGCGAAGTTGGATAAAGCCTTGATTCATGCCAGTCATGATTTGGGGGCAAATCCTTTGCAGACCTTCCTACGTGTCGTCTTGCCATTGTCGTTGCCAGGGGTCATCTCTGGGATTACTTTGGTCTTCCTACCCGCTGTCAGTACCTTCGTCATTCCTAAATTCTTAGGTGGCGGACAATACATGTTGATTGGAAACTTGATTGAAAATCAATTCATCACCGTCGGTGAGTGGAATTTCGGCAGTGCGATTTCCTTAATCATGGCCTTTATCATTATGGCATCCATGATGATGACACGTAAAATGGATCGTGACGCATCGGAGAATACCGGCAATGAGGGTGGCAAGTTATGGTAGGCGCAAAATCCCATAAAATCCTTATTTTCACTCTTATGGCAGGAATCTTAACGTTCTTCTATATGCCGATCATTAGTTTGATGGTCTTCTCATTCAATGACTCACGGTCTTTGACCTCATGGTCAGGTTTCTCCTTACAGTGGTATGAAGCACTATTCAAGAATCGTGAAATGATGATGGCCATCACGACAACTTTAAGCATCGCCTTGATGTCCACCTTTGTGGCTACGATCCTTGGCACCTTGGCGGCGATTGGGGTATCCAAATCCAAGCGTTTGGTTAAAGAAATCGTACTGAGTGTAAACAACTTTCCGATTTTGAATCCAGAAATCGTAACGGCGATTGGGCTGATGTTGTTGTATTCATCCTTGAATATTCAAAAAGGTTACTTGACGATGTTGTTGGCACACATCATCTTCAGTACACCGTATGTCATCTTGTCGGTATTACCGAAACTCAGACGTTTGGATCCCGATATCGCAGAAGCTGCTTTGGATTTGGGAGCCACACCGCTTGAAGCCTTGTGGAAAGTCATTGTGCCAATGATACTACCCGGTATCGTATCGGGGGCTTTGATCGCTTTCACCATGTCGTTTGATGACTTTGTCATCTCGTACTTCGTAAGTGGGAACGGTGTTAAGAATATCTCGATTTTGGTTTATACCATGTCGAAGCGGATCAATCCAACCATCAATGCCTTATCAACCATCTTGGTTGTGATCATTACGACGGTGTTGTTGATTGTGAATCTCTATCCGATGTTAAATAAGAAAAAAGAACTTAAGGAGGCAGAATGAAAAAATTAAGCATGCTAATCCTGGTCTTGGTGTTTATCCTGGCCGGATGCAACAGTAACGAAAAAACATTAAAAGTATTTAATTGGGGTGTCTATATCGATGAAACCTTGATTGAAGAGTTTGAAGATGAATATGGTGTGCGCGTTGTCTACGATACGTTTGATTCCAATGAATCGATGTACACCAAGTTGATGAGTGGTGAAGTCTACGATGTCTTGGTTCCATCCGATTACATGGTTCAACGCCTGATTGAAGAGAATTTATTACAGCCTTTGGATAAGTCCGTTGTAAACATGGCGAATGTCATGCCTCATGTGATGAATCAAAGCTTTGATCCAAACAACCAGTACAGTGCGCCCTATTTCTGGGGCAATGTTGGAATCATCTATGATACGACGCAAGTCGATGAGGTAGATCTCACTGGTTGGGATGTGCTCTTGAACACCAAATATAAAGGGAATGTCTATTTCTATGATTCGGAACGCGATGCGTTCATGGTTGCTTTGAAAGCTTTAGGTTATTCCGCGAATGCTAAGGATGATGCGGAGTTGCAAGCGGCTTTTGATTGGTTGACTCAATTGAATTCCACAATGGATCCGATTTACGTTACCGATGATGTCATCGATAACATGATTGCAGGCAATAAAGCCTTAGCAATCGTGTATTCGGGGGATGCGGCTTATATTTTAGATGAGAATGAAGACATGGGTTATTTTGTTCCAGAAGATGGAACAAATGTTTGGGTTGATAGCTTTGTCATCCCAGCCAATGCGGAAAATCCAGAAATGGCGAACGCTTGGATCGAATTCATGTTGAGTGAAGATGCTCAAACACGCAACACCTTGGAAGTGGGTTACACTACGGTCCATCAAAATGTTTGGGAAGCCATGATTGCGGAGGATGGGGATTATGCTGGTAATACAGCGTATGAAGTTCGTCTTGCCAATCCAAACGATGAAATCTTCATGTACGATGAAGAACTAAAGGTCAAAATGGCAGATCTTTGGTTAAAAGTTAAAGCACAATAAAGGAAAAAAATGAAAAAAATATTGATCTTAATGATATCGACGGTGCTCCTGTTGACAGGCTGTGCTGGCGAAGAGAAGAAAGTTTTAAAGGTATTCAATTGGGGCGCTTACATCGATGAGGCAGTCATCACCGAGTTTGAAGACTTGTATGATGTACGTGTCATTTATGATAATTATGATTCCAATGAGTTGATGTATACCAAAATTCAAAGTGGTGAGTATTACGACATCTTGGTTCCAACCGATCATATGGTTGAGCGTTTGATTGCGGAAGATTACTTGCAACCTTTGGATTTGACTAAGCTTAACAATTTGGGTAATCTTTACCCAGACTTGTTGAATCGTTCATTCGATCCAAACAATACCTACAGCATTCCTTATTTCTGGGGCAACATTGGAATCATCTATAACAAGAACACTGTTGATTTGACTGATTTAGAAAATGAAGGTTGGATGGTTCTGAATAATCCTAAGTATGCAGATCGTATTTATATTTATGATTCTGCACGTGATGCGTTTATGGTTGCTCAAAAAGCCTTGGGTTATTCCGTGAATTCCACCGATACCGCTGAAATTGAAGCAGCGTTTGAACTCCTCAAGCAAATCAATGAAACCACACGTCCGATCTACATTGATGAAACCATCATCGACAACATGATCACGGAACAAAAAGATCTTGCGGTTGATTTCTCAGGTGATGCGGCGTACATCATTTCGCAAAATGAAAATCTGTCGTTCTTTGTCCCTGAAGAAGGAACCAACATTTGGATGGATTCCATGATCATCCCTAAGAATGCCAAAGAAGTAGACTTGGCTCACAAATGGATTGATTTCATGTTGGACAACGAAGTTGCTTTGAAGAATACGATTTATGTTGGCTATACTTCACCAAACATCTCGGCGTTTGAGACCGTAACGGGTCCAGGTGGCGATTATGAAGGAAACATTGCTTACCAACCTCGTATGGACAATCCTAATGATGAAGTCTATACGTATGATGATGCCTTAAAAGAAATCATCACCGACAAGTGGACCCGTGTAAAAGCTCAGTAATGAGCTTTTTTTCTTATCTGAAGAGCTTGCATATTGATGGGCATAATCGTAGAATAGAAACGCAAGCAGGGCGCTGTGCTGATGTGAATTTAGGATAAAACACTTATTCTGAGAATTCATAAAAAAGCTCAAGTTCAGTCTTGCAATTTAGTAAGGTTTTGTTATAATAAAAAGGCACCGTTTCAACGGTTCCTTAGCCAAGTGGTAAGGCAATAGACTGCAACTCTGTGACCGTCGGTTCAAATCCGACAGGAACCTCCATTGGGGATGTGGCGGAATAGGCAGANNACTGCAACTCTGTGATCATCGGTTCGAATCCGATAGGAACCTCCAAATGAAATGGGGATGTGGCGGAATAGGCAGACGCGACGGACTTAAAATCCGTTGATGGTAACATCGTATGGGTTCAAGTCCCTTCATCCCCACCATTTCAATTTAGGTTTATAAGTGCGCCCATAGCTCAATTGGACAGAGCGTTTGACTACGGATCAAAAGGTTGTGGGTTC
>DHGC01000070.1:0-3337 GCA_002402585.1 Erysipelotrichaceae bacterium UBA4808
AACTTGTTCCATCATAGTACTCATCACAATATGCCAGTTTTGATTTATCCGCAGGAACCACATCATTGCGTCCTACCCAAACAACCTCATAGCCCGATGCTTTCATCACCTTCAAGATGTTAGGATCCTCTTCTCCTTGCAAGAAATGCATGGTGCGATGACCGGTTGTATGTGGATAGAGTCCACTTAGAAAACTATTGCGGGACGGTACACACACCGGATTTTGACAATAAGCATTTCTAAATGATACCCCTTCTTCACATACAGCATCTAAGTTCGGCGTAATGGATGCTTGATTCCCCATATGATGGAGGGAATCCGTACGCATTTGATCGGCTACGAAATAAACAATATTGGGTCGGTTCATAAAGCGTTCCTCTTTCTATCTATGATACTACTCTCCTTGTTCGTCAGCCAAGGCTCTCTTATCTAACATTAATGCAAATGGATAGTAGATGAAGAAGCCTAAAACAATCAAACCAACTTGTACTAACGCATGTATTGGTCCACCTGCAACCAATGCAGAGAAGATAACTGGGGTTCCCGTAGGGATGTTAGCACCATTGAGTGGCGTTAAGATTCCAACAACACGGAGAAAGTAAGATATACCGAAACTAACCAATGGTGTTAGTGTAAATGGAATAAATAGAATTGGATTCATAACGATAGGTGCACCGAATGTGATTGGCTCATTAATGCCAACCAAACTTGACGGAAGCGCTAAACGTCCAAGTGCTTTATACCGTTTTGATTTTGCGAAAAACGCTAAGAAGATCGCAAAGCCAAGCGTTGCTCCACCTCCACCAATCATACCGAAGACAAACCAGTCAGATTGCGTTATGATGTTCGGCATTGCGAGACCCGCTTCCAGAGCCGCCAAGTTTTCAAGATTCAAAGGTGTATAAAGAGCAGTAATAATCGGCATAACGATCAACCCACCGTGAATACCGAAGAACCAGAAAAGGGAAACTAAAACCAAAGTCAACATGAATGTTATTGGACTCGCTGCTAAACCACGAAGTGGTGATTGAATTGTATTGTATAAGAAAGCATTGAAGTTACCAAAAGACGTTAAACTGAATCCATAACGTACACCAGCAAACAAAAAGGCAATGATAAATGCAGGAATCAAACCTGAGAACGAATTGGAGACCATAGGTGGAACGCCTTCAGGCATTTTGATAACCCAACCACGTTCAACGATCCAATTGTAAATTACAGGCACGAGAAGACCCAACAAAATCGCTGTGAATAAACCAGGTGCTCCTAAGAACTGAGTGTTCAAAGCACCAGCAATAACAACGACTTCTTTACTCTCAGCCGCTATACCACTTACACCCATTGGAATCATCATTAAGAATACAAAAAGTGTGATGATGGCTGCGACGAGACTCTGCTCTTTGTGGCCCAGGCGTTCTGCCATGGCTTTACCAATTGAGAACACCGTATAGATTGCCAACATATTGGTTGTGACTGCTGGAATGAAACCAAAAACAGTTTTCAAACCAGTTGTCGTAATAAACGTCTGATAAACTGGAATCTGCAGACTTCCTAATAATGTCGCGATCGCCCCCAAAATCGTGATTGGCAAGATGGTTAAGAAACCTGCCGAGATTGCTTGCAAAGCATTGTTATTGGAAATTTTGTCAGCCACTGGCAAGACGAATTTCTCCAATGTTGCATTGAATTTATCCATGTACTTCTCCTTTTTAGTGATTGAATGTGGTACCGTTTACATTCTAGTTTATTTATACTACGGACTAAAGTTCATTGTCAATATATTTTTGTACTTTGGTCCATTTTGTTGTTTTCTTTATCGAATTCTCGAGTTTATGCTATCATTTACATATGAATGACTCTACACTAGAACTGATTCAACTGAATCTATATCAATTTACCAAAAAAGAAAGGACCTTGGCTCAATACATTCTTGATGACCCTTTACGTGTGATACAACTTACTGCCGATAAAATAGCAGAAGAAACTGGAACCTCAAAAGCAGCTTTTATCCGTTTGTGCCAGAAGCTGGGTTATAATGGGTATTCTGAATTTAGGTTTGCTCTTTCTCGCTCTTTAGTCGCAACTGTTCCCCAATCAGGCGAAGATCCAATCAAGCAAATCACGAACACCTATAGCCAGTTTATCTTACAGATTTCCTCAATGGTCGCTATGGACCAAGTTCATAGCTTAGCTGAGGCAATTGTAAATGCTAAGCGACTTAAATTATTTGGAATCAATCGAACCGCCCTCAGCGCGCATCAACTTCGGATGCGTCTTGGACGAATGGGCTTTGATGCTGAAACGGTCAATGACGCTATCACTATGGTAGATGTCGTTGAATACTTAGGTGAAGGTGATGTTTGCATCGTGTTTTCCATTAAGGCAATGCATCAAACATATGGTTCCTTGATTCCCGAAATGGTCGCCCGTAAGACGAAAGTCATTCTCATCACGATGACACCCAATAATCGTTTCTCAGATATCGTAAGCCAAATGATCACACTCCCTTTTATTTCTAAGTCCTCTTCAAAGACCTTTTATGATGATCAAGCCATCCTCTTTGTATTTAATGAAATCATCTTGAATGAAGTCGCGCGCTTGAGCCAACCATGAACTATTCTTACCTTTTAAAACCTGCTTCATCTGCCTGCAACATGAAGTGTAAATATTGTTTCTACCATGATGTGGCCAGCAATCGAGAAGTGCGCTCCTATGGCAATATGTCTGAAGTTACCATGAAGAACATCATTACGAAGACCTTGGATGTTGAAGAGAATGCACAGATCAATTATGCCTTCCAAGGTGGCGAGCCCACATTAGTGGGTTTGGATTACTTCAAAACGTTTATCGATGAGGTTGAACAAACTAAAAAAGACAATCAAACAATCATCTACAGTCTACAAACCAATGGGACACTGTTGGATGATGAGTGGGTTCAGTTCTTTAAGGATAATGACTTTTTGATTGGTTTGTCCCTTGATGGGTACAAAGAAAACCATGACTACTTCAGAATCACCAATCAGAACGCAGACACCTATAAACGTGTCCTCAATGCTTTAAGTCTATTAAGGAAATACGATGTGACCTTCAATGTCTTGACGGTACTTACCGATCCCTTAGCCAAGCATCCACAGAAGCTCTATAACTTCTATAAAGAATTAGGCTTAACCCATGTCCAATTGATTCCCTGTCTACCTGAACTGAGTTCCATCGCCCACTTCTTTGCGCTCACTCCAAAACGTTTCGCATCCTTCTATAAGACCTTCTACGATCTTTGGCTGAACGACTTCAAACAAGGAAACTACTTAAGTGTGGGCCTCTTTGACAATATCATACC
>DHGC01000070.1:3503-5211 GCA_002402585.1 Erysipelotrichaceae bacterium UBA4808
GAGATGTGTCGTGGGAACTGCAAGCGTTTGAATATCACTTACTTCGATGATGAGTACTGTGGCTACCAAGAATTCCTATTGCATAGCGAAAGCTCCATGCGTGAGATTGCAAGCCAAATCAAACTCAAATAAAAACCCTGCTAACACACAAAGCAGGGTTTTCTAATGATGATTATATTTAAAAGGGAGAGGATTTTAATAGATTCCTAATGAAGCTAAGATAATTGCAGGAATCGAAGCAACGAGAGGAAGAATCAAGGAAACGACCATGATATCGAAATACGAATCCTTATGCGTCATACCCGTGTTATTCAACAAAGTCAAGACAGCCCCATTATGCGGTAATGTATCCATACCACCAGAAGCTAAGGATGCGACACGGTGGAAAGCTTGAGGGTCGATCCCTGTTGTCTTAGCCAACTCCATATACTTGGTACCTAAAGCAGCTAATGCGATGCCCATACCACCGGAAGCAGATCCAGTAGCACCCGCTAATAAGTTAACAGCAACTGCCAATGAGATCAATGGATTACCAGGAATTGACAATAACATATTTGTCAAATCAGCGAAACCAGGAACTGCACGTACAACTGTACCGAAACCTACAGCAGCAGAAGTGTTCATGATGGCACCTAAAGCACCTTGTGAACCAACAGCTAAACTCTTCATTAATCTTTCACGCTTATTGATGTTCAAAACGAAGATCAAAGCGATACCAGACAACAATGCATAAACGATGAATTCATTTGCGGAACGACCCGCAGCGATTTGTTCTTCTGTAAACTTAACAACGTAAGGCAATACATTTAAGATTGTAATAACAGCAATCAAAGGCAACAAAGCAACGAAGATGTTTGGCAATTTTTCGCCATCGTCTTTTGTACCCAAATGCGCTGCATCCGGTTCAGTGTAGAATTCACCTTGGGATTCCAACTTATTACGTTTCCAATTCAAATAATAGACACCACCGAAGAATAAAATAAACGTAGCGGTAAGACCCATGATTGGAGCAGCCATCGCGGTTGTACCAAAGTATTGCATTGGAATTAAGTTTTGGATTTGTGGTGAACCAGGAACAGCGGTCATTGTGAAGGTGAAAGCACCCAAAGCAATCGCACCAGGAATCAATTTACGCGAGATGTTCGCTTCTTTGAACATCGCCAAAGCCAATGGATAAATCGCGAATACAACAACGAACAAAGATACACCACCAATTGTCAAGACTGCACAAGACAATACGATTGCGGCGATTGCCAACTTCGAACCCAACTTGTGTGTCAAGAAGATCGCGATGGACTTCGCAGCACCTGTGGTTTCCATCATGTTTCCGAAGATTGCGGAAAGCAAGAATGCTGGGAACCAAGACTTAACGAAACCGACCAAGCCCGTCATATACGGGCCCATATAGGTCGAAATGATGTCCAAACCACCCGTCAAAGCGACGACTGCCGCTGCCAATGGAGCGACCCAAATGATTGAATAACCTTTGAACGCTAAATACATCAAGAGGCCTAAGCCTAGGAAGATACCAAATAGACTTAACATTTTTTCTCCTTTTAAGTTCTGCTAATCAAGCAGCGGTCCAACCACCGTCAATGGTCATGGTGGAACCAGTAATCATGGAAGCTTCATCAGTACATAAGAATTTAACGACATTTGCAACTTCACTTGGATGCAACAATTTCTTAACAGCCGCTTTTTGCAACAT
>DHGC01000070.1:5236-24270 GCA_002402585.1 Erysipelotrichaceae bacterium UBA4808
TGTTTGTCAACAAGTGGTGTTTGAACATAAGATGGGCAAATCGAGTTAACAGTGATACCGTGAGGACCGCCTTCTAAAGCAGTCGTCTTGGTCAAACCACTTAAACCGTGTTTAGCTGAAACATAAGCAGACTTGAATTCAGAAGCAACCAATCCATGGATGGAGTTCAAGTTAATGACACGACCCCATTTGTTTGCTTTCATGAAAGGCCAAGAATAACGTGTTAATAAGAATGGAGCCGTCAACATCAAGTTGATCATGAAATCCCATTTGTCTTCAGGGAAATCTTCGACTGGTGAAACCGTTTGGATACCTGCGACATTAACCAATACATCTACACTGCTGTGCCATTCAACTGCTTTATCCACAACATTTTTGCAATCTGCACGTTTGCTTAGGTCAGCGACGACATACTTCGCATTCAAGCGTTCGCAATGTGCCTTCAATGCTTCTTCATTGATATCAACCATTACGACTTTTGCGTCTTCTGCCGCAAACATCTCAGCGATTGCTAGACCGATACCGCTCGCGGCACCTGTCACTACACATACTTTATCTTTTAACATTTTATCCTCCTTGTTTTCTTGTTAAAAGTCCTCAAGCAGACCAGAGTCTACTCAACTTCCATTGGTTTTAAATCTTCAGAGACGATCAATTCAGGTTCCGTAAGGTCTTGAACTTGTTCGACACTGAATTCAGGATTGATTTCAACCAAAACCAAACCCTTTTCTGTGACTTCGATGACACCCATTTCCGTCACAATCAGATTGACTTCATTGGCTGCCGTCAACGGCAAACTGCATTCTTTCAAAATCTTCATACTGCCTTTTGCGGTATGTTCCATCGCGACGATGACTTTCTTCGCTCCGGAAATCAAATCCATCGCACCACCCATGCCAGGAACCATCTTACCTGGAATCATGTAGTTGGCGATATTTCCTTTTGCATCGACTTGTAAGGCTCCAAGAACCGTTAAGTCGACGTGACCACCTCGGATGATTCCGAAGGATGTCGCGCTATCAAAGAAGATACCACCTTTTTTAATGGTTACCGGTTTACCACCGGCATTGGTGATGTAAGGATCAAATTGCTCTTCAGTCGGGGTTGGACCTAAGCCTACGAAACCATTTTCCGATTGAAACATAACGGCTTTGTCGTGTGGGACATAATTCGCAACCAAGGTTGGAAGACCAATACCGAGGTTAACGACATCGCCATCGTGCAACTCTTGAGCAACACGCTTGGCAATAAACTCCTGAATATTTTCTTTATCCATCTTAAGCCCCTCTTTTCACGATGTAATCGACGAAGACGCCTGGGGTTTCCGCAACGTCTGGGTTCAATGCTTCTTCACTGTATTCTAGGACTTCAACGATTGTGGTCGTCGCAGCACCGGCCATGACAGAATTGAAGTTCTGTGCAGCCCCGTGATAAACCAAGTTACCGTATTTATCGGCTTTTTGTGCGAAGATCAAAGCGAAATCCGCATGCAAAGGTTTTTCCAACAAGTATTTGACGCCATCGACTTCAATGACATCTTTACCTTCTTGAACCGCAGTACCCACTCCAGTACGCGTCAAGAAACCACCTAAGCCATAACATGCACAACGCACTTGTTCCGCCAAGGTCCCTTGAGGGGTTAAGATGACTTCGGTTTCACCCGCCATCATCTGTCGTCCCGTTTCCTTGTTGGTCCCAATATGGGAAGCGATGACTTTGCTGAATTGCTTATTCACAACCAACTTGCCAACACCACTATCCACAAAACCGGAGTCGTTGCAGATCAGGGTCAAGTTCTTAGTGCCCTTCTCCACCAATTTGTCAATTAGGGTAAGGGGAGCACCGACACTAAGAAAGCCCCCGATCATCAACACATCACCGTCTTTAATTTTGTCTATCGCTTCTTCGATACTGATTAATTTGTTCATAAATTTTCCTAACGTTTTACAATCAAGGATGTACCTTGGCCACCACCGATACATAAGGTCGCCAAACCACACTTCGCATCTCTTTTAATCATTTCATGGATCAAGGTGACCAAGATACGTGCACCACTGGCTCCAATCGGATGGCCCAAGGCAATCGCACCCCCATTGACATTCACAATGGATGGATCCAAGCCAAGTTCAGTGATAACACTCAAGGCTTGAGCCGCAAAGGCTTCGTTCGCTTCGATCAAATCCAAATCCTTAACTTCCAAACCCGCCTTAGCCAAAGCTTTACGTGTAGCAGGAATTGGACCTGTACCCATAATTTCTGGAGCGACACCCGCGGATGCGAAGGAGACAATCGTAACCAATGGTTTCAATCCCAATGCGACTGCTTTTTCTTCACTCATCACAACGAACGCTGCAGCCCCGTCATTAATGCCTGAGGAGTTCGCCGCTGTAACCACGCCATCTTTCTTGAAAGCTGGGCGTAATTTACCAACAGTTTCCATCGTTGTGCCGGGTTTTGGATATTCATCCGTATCCACAACCACAGGATCACCCTTGCGTTGTGGAATCAAAACAGGAACGATCTCATCTTTGAACTTACCTTCAGCCATTGCTTTAACTGCACGGTTTTGGCTTTCGACCGCTAAAGCATCGAGTTGTTCACGGGTGAAACCATATTTTTCAGCGATGTTCTCTGCGGTGATGCCCATGTGATAGTTATTGAAGACATCCGTCAAACCATCATAGACCATGGTATCCACCATCTGTGTATTGCCCATCCGTTGTCCCCAACGCGCACTGGGGACAACATAAGCCGATTTACTCATGTTCTCCGTGCCACCGGCGATGATTACTTCCGCATCTCCGTTTTGAATCGCTTGAACCGCCAATTGAACAGCTTTCAAACCCGATCCACAAACTTTATTCAAAGTGAACGAAGGAACCTCTACCGGTAAACCTGCATGTATCGAAACTTGGCGAGCCACGTTTTGACCCAAGCCTGCTTGCAAGACATTTCCAAAGATAAGCTCATCCACATCACTTGCTGAAATATTAGCTCTACTTATGGCTTCTTTGACAACTGTCGTTCCCAATTGAACTGCAGTAATATCCTTGAATACTCCACCAAAGGAACCAATTGCTGTACGCACGGCAGATACAATGACTACATTTCGCATTTTTCTCTCCTTTTTTGAAAATTATAAAATTATAAAGCGCTTACATGATTATTTAACACTAAGTGCGCTTATTATTGAAATATGTATATTTTATAACTTGTATAACCCAAGCTTATAGTTTATGATTAAATTAAATTATGGACATCACACACTTAAAATATTTTGTCGCAATCGTTGAAAGCGATTATAACTTATCGAGTGCATCAAAAAAGATCCATGTCTCACAACCTGCATTGACGCAATACTTGCGTAAATTTGAAGATGAGGAAGGCATTGAGCTTTTTTCACGCATCAGTGGCCGTTTGAATGGACTCACCACCAGTGGTGAAAACTTCTATTCAAACGCTAAGATCATCATTGAACAGTACGATACCATGTTTAAAGAACTCCACGAGAATTCAAGTTCGATCAAAGGGAGTGTAACCATCGGTATCCCTCCACTTGTCTTGACCGTGTTGTTTACTGAATTCTTGTCCAAAATCATCCGTTTGAATCCAACGATCCGTTTCATCATCGTTGAAGAAGGTGCCTTTGAACTTAGACGTAAGTTATTACTTCATGAAATCGATTTCGTCGTCATCTTGCAGCCAACAAATCTAAATCCACAGATTTATGTCGAAGATGTCTTGCACACCGATCAACTCACCGCCTTTATGTGTGATAAGAATCCTTTAGCTAAGAAGGAAAAAATCACATGGAAAGATCTCAATCATGCGGAACTCGCAATTTTTGGCGAAACCTTTATGATTCATCATCAGTTGATGAAACAATTTGAAATCAAAGACGTCAAACCCAATATCATTTTAAAATCGACTTTGTGGGACTTCCTTCTTGAATCTACACGCAACACCTCCGCTATTACGATCCTTCCTTCCCCAACACGTAACCATATCCGTTGGGACAACATTGTTGAAAAGCAATTTGAGGAACCCATTCACTGGCACGTCGTTCTGGCGTATCCTCAAAAAGCCCATTATAATCGCATTGAACGCTACGTTCGTAAATCCGCAATGGATCACTTCGTACACAATAAGAAGATCAAGCCGATCAACCAATCGGAATAGGAACCCTATGGACTATAACCAATATTCAAAAGAAGCATTAATCAAACGAATCGAACAGTTGGAACGACTTAACAAAGAGCTTTTACGTGAAAACGACGATTTTCTCGATTTCGCGTGGACTGGCAACTTGGGACGTTGGTACTTAGATTTCACTACGGGTACCGTCGTATTCAATCCACTTAAAATCAAAGCACTCGGTTATGAGATGTGCGAGATTTCTCACCCCATCCCCGATTCATTCTTCCCAACACAAATCTAAAGAAAGCTCTACGTACAGCAGAGCATGCACGCCAATCCATTGAGACGCTTCTAATTGATGACCTGCCTAAGATAACGGTAAGGGGAGGTGTTGTTCAACGTTAGAAGGGCGAAGACATTGAAATCATGATTGATCGTTCTGATCAAAAGTTATGCAAAGCTAAAAGTAAACTAATCGAATGGATTCGTTTCGCTTAAAATGCGTTAAATGAACTTAATTTTCCACAACAAAATATAATTTCATCGTCATTTCGGGGGAACCGATATGAACAACCAGTTGTTCAAAGGCTTTGTCATACCCAAGTACGTGTTGAATGATTTCGATCATCAACGAATCCAAATCAATTTAAATCGCGTCTTGCCCACTCAATCATNNTTGGTCTTCAAATCGCTTAAAGCCTAAGCCTACCTGTCTTGATCTTCGTGCGATTTAGATTTGAGCACTTTAGTCATCATTTCATCGATTTCTTTCTTATCCTTTATGCCGTTACATTGGTAAGCCATAGCATTGCTATCGCATTGAGTACCTAAACCAAAGCCGATCTTCTGAACATGCCCATCATGATCTTGACCGCCATCATCGCCATTCTCTACCTCAAGATTTGGGAGAGCTTTCTATTGATTCTAAGCTCAAATCTATGCATGATTTTCTTATTACTCTATTTCCAAAGCAATCTAAAAATCGTGCTAGTCAATCAAGTTAATCGAATTATCTATGATGTCGTGCTTTGGTTCTTTGCCTTAGGTTTATTCAAAACACGACTTAAGACAATGCTTATAGAGCGCGATTTAATCATCAAAAACCAAGAACTTGAGCACCTCGTCCAAATAGACTCTATGACTAAACTCTACAATCATCAAGCCATCCTGGACGATCTCGAAGAAGAAATACAGCGTTCCAAGCGTAATGACCAAGCCTTATCCATCATCCTTTTAGACATTGATGATTTTAAGAAAATCAATGACCAGTTTAGACATCAATTTGGTGATGAAGCATTGATTGCGATGTCAAGCCGCATCAAACATTCCCTAAGAACCATCGACCGTGTGGATCGCCATGGGGGTGGATTCATCAATGGACTCATTAAACAAGCAGATCAGCTCCTTTATCAAGTTAAACAGGGTGGCAAGAATCAAATTATATTTTATTAACTTAATATTATTTATATATATATTAATTTTATCAATTTTACTATTGATTATTTTAATTTATAATATACAATATGCTTAAGGAGTCGATATGCAAAGGAAAATACACATACGCATTGAAACTGAGGATACCCACTTCCATTTGCCTAAGGTTAAAGTGAAAACTGCAGTCGGCATATTGAAGATCGCACTTTGGGGATCTAATTTCACCCAAGACGAACAAATGAAAACATTCATTCAAGATAACAAGAACACAATCAAGCAATTTCTAGATCTGGTTGCCACAGAACTAAACATTACGGAACCTTGTGTCTTGGTCGATGTTAAAACCAAAGATGCGATCATTGAGATCGAATTGATCTGAAAGGAGCTTTATGCGCAAAGAAGTCATTGGAACTTGTCCAGTATGTCAGAACACCTTGATGGCGACCCGTCTGACCTGTCATGTCTGCCATACAGAAATCACGGGGGATTTTGAATTATCCCGTTTCAGCTATTTGAATAAAGAAGAATTGAGTTTTGTGGAGACCTTCATTCGTGTTTACGGAAACATCAAAGAGATGGAAAAGGAACTGAATCTGTCCTATCCAACCGTTAAGAAGATGTTGGAACAAGTCGTCACGAAGATGGGTTTTGAAAATAAGGAACCCAATGCGAATACGGAGGATATCTTACAGAAGATTAAGAATAAGGAACTGAGTGTCAACGAAGCTTTGGCACTCCTCAAGAAATAAGGAGCACATATGAACACAAAAGAACAAATCCTCCAAATGGTCAAAGATGGTGATATCGATATCAATGAAGGCGTAAAACTCTTAGAAGCTTTGGGCATTGGCAATCGTCCTACGCCAACCCATACCAAATCCAAACTCCGCATCGTCGTGGACAGTGCCGATGGCGATAAGGTTCGCATCAATGTCCCAACTTCATTGCTTAAAGCCGGTGTGGACATCGCATCCAAACTGAACATCAACGGGAATCCTGTTGATATGAAAGGGATTGATATGGATATGATCATGCAGGCCATTGAAGATGGTTCCAGTGGTGAGATCGTAGACATCGATACCAAAGATGGGGATACTGTTAAAATCTTTATCGAATAGAAAAAAAGGACTTCGGTCCTTTTCTACTGAATGGTTTTCATGTCTTCATGGACACGGATCAAATCTTGGATGATTTGAATGCTTTGTGGACATTGAGGCTCACAGGCTCCACAGGCTTGACACATGTCCGCCCGTGCATCCACTTCCAAATCCTTGAAGTAACGACGTCGAGCTTGATCATCATTACGATAGATCGCCCAATCGTTCCAAATCTTGAAGTTACGCGGGATGTTTACACCATGTGGACAGGGCATGCAATATTCACAACCCGTACACCCATTTTTGGTTCTGGATTTGATGATATCCGTAACCTTGTGCACGAGATCGTATTCTTCTTGATTCAAGGCTTTGAAATTGGTAAAGGTATCCAGATTGTCTAAAACATGGTCCATGGTGCTCATCCCACTCAGGATGACTTTGACATTCTTATGCGATCCAACCCAACGCAATGCCCATGAGGATAAGGATTTCTTAGGGTAATAAGCTTTGAAGAAGCGCGCGATGTCTTCAGGAAGACTGGCAAGATTGCCCCCTTTGATGGGTTCCATGATAACCATTGGAATCCCCAATTTCTCCGCAAGGACATACCCTTTATTACCGGCTTGAATTTCGGTATCGACATAGTTGTATTGAATCTGACAGAAGTCCCAAGCACGTGCTGTGATGATCTTTTCAAAAACGGGATATTCATCGTGGAATGAGAAACCAATATACTTAATCTTGCCCTCTGCTTTGAGTTGATCCAAAACATCCAAGACCCCTTGTTTCACCAAGGCATCCCAACGCTCTTCATCCAAAGCATGCAAGAGATAAAAATCTACGTATTCGACTTGAAGCTTTGCAAGCTGTTCCTCAAAGATCGGTAAGACTTCATCTTTATGACTGATTTTCCACACTGGTAATTTTGTGGCTAAAAAGAACTGATTGCGTTGGTATTTCTTAAGAACTTTACCGACAAATGTCTCACTCTCACCGCCATGATAAGGATAAGCTGTATCAATGTAGTTGACCCCAGCTGCGATGGCTTTATCCAACATCGCTTCCGCTTGTTTCTCATCGATCTTGCCGTTCTCTAGGGTTGGGAATCGCATGCATCCAAAGCCTAATAATGACGTCTGGATGCCTAATTTTTCAAATGTTCTTGTCTTCATGTTTACCTCCCGATTATAATGATGAAATGATAACCAATGTCCACGAAACCATTCAAGATGGTTTAAGCCTTCTTAATGCTCAACACCATTCCTGTGTCGCCTACTGTACACACGGTTTGTATACATCACAAGCCATGGGGATTCGTCCCTTGATTCAACCCATCAATAAAGATGCAATGTTCTTCAAAGATGCGATTGTTATTGATAAGGTCATAGGTAAGTCCGCTGCAATGCTTTTAATCTATGGTCAAGCTCAAGCCATCCATGCTCAAATCATCAGTGAACATGCACTCCATTGCTTGAAACAGTCCAACATTCAAGTCAGTTATGATACCTTGGTTCCTTATATTCAAAACAACGATCGTACGGGGATGTGTCCCATGGAAGCCACTGTCTTAAATATTGACGATCCTTATGAAGGGCTCCTCGCACTGAGAACTAAGATTCAAGAACTTATGGCGTTAAAAACATCACAATGATGTTTTTTTATGCTTCTTTTTCTGGGAAGACAATCCAACAAATCAAATAGGCCAAGAAGCCTGATCCCCAACCAAGGATCGTGACTAGGAAAAGGATACGGATGATGGTCACATCGATTTTGAAATGTTCCGATAAACCAGAACAGACGCCGCCGACGATTGCGCCATTTTGGAGCGATAAAGTGAGAATTTTGGATCTTTATATGCCATAGCTTCCTCCTGTACTTTTACTGTCCTTATCGTAACACTTCTCGGTGACTAAAGTAATCACGTTTTAGAATTTGGTACGATATTTCCGCATATATTTTAACGGTCTCATTAATTTTTTTGACTTCTTCATCACTTAAACTGTTATTCGCATCATATGGGGTGAAACGATGTTTATACACATTATAGAAACCCAAGTCATTGTTCCAGGTCAGCGCGGGATACATGACTAAGGCATTTTGGTTCTCATCAAAGATATCCACACCAAAGGCAAGTCGTGGATCATAATTTAAATCAAAAAGATTGGCAACGGTCGGTAGGATATCAAAACTTGACATGGTCTTGGAAATGAGTTCACCCTTGGTTTCACTGTGATATAGAATCATGGGGAGACGATTGATGTCATAGCCGATGTTGCGATCGCCCATGGGATTACTGTAATCCAAGAGATCTTGACGTTCCGTCTTGAGAGGGAAATGATCCCCAAAAAGCATCAGTACGGTATCCTCAAGTTGACCCGATGTCTCCAATAATTCCAAGAGTCTGGCCATGGCTTTATCCAACTCCATGGCTTTCGAGATATAGCGTTTGATGTTCATGGGCGTGTCTGGATGCACTAAATCGATTTGATCGAGATAACGATTGCCAAGTGTGGAGTCTTCATCATAAGGAAAGTGTGTACTTGAAGTGATGATAAAGCTGAAGTACGGTTCTTTTTGTCCAAAGAGATCAAAAGCTTCCTCCATCAGGTTCACATCGCTTGGCCACCCTTTAAGAATCGGGATATCCAATTCTTCACGATTGTAGAAATGTTCACTTCCAAACAATTGATGCATGGTGGTACGATCATAGAACTTATCGGTATAGTTGTGATAGGACGTACTCACATAGTTATTTTGATTGAATAAGGTAAATAAAGTCTGTGGGAACTCGTTGTCCAAGTAGGTGTTCATTGAACAAATGCCAGAGCGTGGAACTAAAGAAGTCAAGGCAATGAACTCACTCTCACCGGTCGCACAGGAGTATTGCGGTGCATAGTAATGATCAAAGAAATAGCCTTCATTGGCCATCCTATATAAAGTTGGCGTAAGTTGTTCATCAATTGCCATCCAATCAAAGGCTTCAATCATGACCAAGATCATGTTCTTATCCTTGAAGAAACCTGTCATCGCATGCTTGTCCGGTACAGGTCGATTCAAGAGATATGCATCAATCTGCTTCATCACATCGGATGTTTCATTCGCCATGCTTGCGATCCAAGCACTGTCATCGATCTTACGCGCAAAATCCGGAACACTGATAACAAGTTCATCAATTGGTTCAGGCAGAATGATGATTTCTTCTTTGACAGGTTTAAACAACGCAAGCGTATCCACCCCAATGAAAGTAGATAATCCCAACTGATTAAGACTCATATCGGCACTGAAGGGATTCGCATACAGTTCATAAGCGGTATAAGCATCGCTTTCTTGATTGAATTGATAAAGACTTAAACGTCCTAGGAAATGTGAAGCGATCGCAACACCGAACAAAATCAAAAACATACGCGCTTGGATGGGTTCTAGTCGCGCTTTAAATACCAAGAAACTAAAACTTATCAACGGTAAGAAAATAACGAAACTGCTCAATTTTAAATAACCTGTGAAATCACCCGCATAATCTTGAACCCGATCAAACATTGAAATCAAGAGCGTAAAGGAATAATTCGCATTCATGTAAAGGTGATAGCTCACCTGTGTGAATCCAACGAACGCCAAGACAAAAAGAAAAAAAGCCAAGACGATTTTACGGAGTGTTCGTGGTAAAAGATAAGCACATAAAAAAAGCAAAGTTGCCAAGCTAAAACTTAACGCTAGAATGCGCAAACTTTGGATTTGGTACAGATTAAAACCATTCAAACCATGAAAGAGAAAATCTGTCATGACGAAGGCTAAACTGAAATAAACAAACAAACGAACTTCACTTTTCATCATCTATTTTTGATTGTACGTTAGTGTGAGGGACAAACTGGTTGGGTATTCTTCATAGTTGGTGCTGGTACCGATATCGAGCGCAAAGGTGTGATCATCCAAGCCACCAAAGGCAGTATACGTACTTGCGGTTTCGGTAACCATCAAATCAATGGCATCTTTGACAAGATCCTTGTAATACGCAATCAATACGCTTGGATCTTCTTTATAATATGCAACGATTGTGTACGACTTGTTCACGGACATGGCAACTTCCACAAAACCTCCGGGATAAATCGCTAAGACATCTGAAGGATAATCCGAGGGAAGTTCAAGCGAAACGAGGACTTCTTCATCATCGTCCGGCTCAACTTCATCCACAGGTTCAGCTTCTTGTGCACAAGCACTCAAACCCATACCGAGTACGATCACTAAGATCCAGATTAAACGTTTAAGCATGTTCTACTCCTTTCCGTTTAAATACACATCCTTATAGACTCATCATAGTCTTGTTTAATGTGTTATGCAAGTTTAGACATGTTAGAATAGACGTATGCGAATCTACTATCCAAGGATTGATAAAGCACGCTGGTTGCTTGCTTATCTAATCTTGATCATTCATTTCAGACCACTTTCCGGTTTTAATCCGACCGTTGATTTTGCATCGGCACAAGTGGTGGCACGGATTGCGGTTCCCTTTTATTTCATGGCAACAGGCTTCTTCATGGATTACGACCAAAAGGATAAGGTGAAAGCTTGGTTGAAAAACATCCTTAAGCTAACCCTGCTTTGGTCCTTGATCTATCTTCCCTTTCGCATACAAGCTTATTTAAATGGTAAAGCCAACATCTTGATGGATATCGTACATCTCGGTGTCCATGTCCATCTTTGGTATCTTCCTGCAAGTATCTTAGCGGTTCTGTTATTGGGTTTTCTAATCAAACACGTCAAAATAAAAACAATCCTCTTAATGGGCTTTATGCTTTATTTCATAGGTCTATTTGGAGATGCGTATTACGGCTTCAGTCACATGATTGGAATTGAGAATCTTGTGGATGATTATCTCTATGTCTTTGAAACCACTCGCAATGGTTTATTCTTTGGTTTGTTTTTTGTAAGCTTAGGGTATTCATTTAGAACACATCCATTAAACATCAAATCTAATTATAAGCTTGGGGGATTCATCATCGGTTTCATCTTAATGTTTGTGGAGATGTTGAGTTTGGAAAACGCGGGCATTCCGATTGAATACAACATGTATCTTTCCATCATTCCGACCGTCTATTTCCTCTTCAGTTTATGCATGGAAAAAACAAGTACAGAAAAAAACAAATCGTATAAGGACTTGGGTACCTTCATCTACTTCTCACACTTCATTGTCTTGTATCTAAGCATTGGTTTGTTTATGCTTTTTAAATTGGAATGGATCTTCTATAACAATCTCTTCCGCTTCTTCTATGTGGCGATCGTAAGTACCTTGCTGGGTCAATATTCCCAGAAGCGTAAACTAAAGCGACTTCATCAAAGCACATAAACGGGCATACGATTTGGCCATCAAATCGACATTTTCGGCAAGTCGATCCTGGATCGTTTCTGCTTTATATTCGATATCGATTAGACGGGGTGATTGTAAGAAATCACTCTTTTTTAATGCATCGATCATGGATACAAAGAAACTATCTTCTGAAGGTGTCAAAGCACGCATCTGATTTTCTTGAAGATATAAACTGTCGTAACTTAAATGCACCAAGAGTTTAAGTTCAATGATGGCCTTAAGATAGATGCCAATCTGCTCACGTTCATGTTTGGGGTGTATGAATAAACGTTCCTGTTGAATGGCTTCCAAATTGGATCGTACCATATCAATATCATTGAAGACACCCGTCATCACGCCCTGCATTTGATCAGGACTTAATTTCTGCTTGAGATGCGCAGTGCTTTGTTCTAAAGCCAGGACACTTGTTCGTTTGACGTATTCCAAACGTTTTCGTCCAATCTTTTGGTAATAAAGTAACGAGAATAGATAATTGAAAACCAAAGCGATCAAGACCCCTAAGCCCAATGCGATGATTCTAAGTCGGAAGGTCAACCATACACTTGGTAAACCTTGAGCATTGCTTTGTAAGAGTTGGTTCATGTAGATGCTGGTAAAGATGGCAACAGGCGACACCATTCTGTAATCAATCTTCAGGGCAATGTATAATGTGAAGCCAATCCCTAAGGCAAGGGTGATGAAGCTGATTTGATAATCAAACAAGACAATCAATAAGCCTGTCGTAAGTGCGCCTAAACTTGAAGCCAGCATTTGATTGATGCCCCCTTTGAAAGCATTCACATTGATGGGTTCCAAGTTATACATGACCCCTAATAACACAGAAATCATATCCAAGCGCGTGATGGAAAAGGTATTGCCTAAGACAAAACCCACACTAATCGCAACCATGGCCTTAAAAATATACAACCATGAATCCAATAACACAGCTTCCTTTTTTAATCCAAATAGCGCGAGATATTTCATACACTTTCCTCATTTTGATAACTCAAACGTTTATAAAATAGATTGATCTGTGCTTTCTTAGCTTGTGAAGCATGGAAACGTCGATCCAGATGAAAGCTTTTTCCATCTTTGATAAAGTTGGCACCGGTTTGTTTAAAGGTGAAATTGATACCTTTCTCCATCGCTTGATCACGTAGATCCAAAACCCAAGCATAGTCACAAGGACGTGCTTCCGGTCCACTCTCACCCCCCACCACAAGTTCCTCAACATGCTCAAGATAATTGCGCACATCCACCTTTTCCAGCAAAGGTTCCAAGAGGATGCATTTGTGTTGGATTGGCAATCGTGTATAAATGGGAAGCCTTAGATCCGCTTGATGTTGATTTTCAATCGTCACTGCAATCGTCACATTGGGATAACCCTCTCCCCAATCTTCCGGTAAGGAGACATGGAAACGATCGATGCGTTTGGTGGTCAGAAAGAAATGACAATCGCTTCTTTCCTTCATCATTTGATACACTTCTTGACGCCACTCATCCGCTTCTTCTAGAAAGAAATCCGAGGTGAAACAGGTGAAGATCGTGGTGTTCGATGGGATCTTGTATTTACCCATACGATCCTTTTGAATGGGCAGCTTAAAACTGCTCATTTTATGCACTTCATTGGGGTTGCGGTTATAGCGTTCATCCCCTCGAAACATATAACAATGCACACAGCCTTCACTGATTTTATGACAGCCATGCCAAGGATTATAACTCATATCCCTAGTATACAACAAAACCGGTTTTCACCGGTTCTGGAGTTGATCAAAGAGATAGTCTTCAAGTTCCTTCAATCGATCAATGTCCATAGCGGGGACACCTTCAAGCGGGTACTTGATTTCGAGTTTGGAATACTTCGTCACCCCTAAGGTATGGTATGGAAGGAGTTCTATCTTCTCGGTATAGCGTAGACTGTGAATTTTTTCTGCCAACTGATCCATTTGTTCAAACGTATCATTCAAACCAGGTACGACCACTTGTCGTATCCACAAAGGGACGTGATGTTCCTGCGCTAAAGCTAAGAAATCATCCGTAACTGCTATGTCCTGACCGGTGATCTTGCGATATAAATTCGGTTCAGCCGCTTTGATGTCATACAGAATCAAATCTGTATGCTTCAGTATTTCTGGCAAATAAGGGGAGCGACTGTAACCAGAAGTATCGAGACACGTGTGAATGCCCTCTTCCTTCAAACGTTTGAAGGCTTCGGCAATGAATTCCGCCTGCATCAAGGGTTCGCCCCCACTGAAGGTCACACCACCCAGTTCACCATAATAGGGCTTGTAGCGTTTAACCAAGGTGACGATTTTCTCCACATCCATGGTGAGACCCTTGCCACTCTGCCAGGTTTCTGGATTGTGACAATAAAGACAGCGAAGTGGACAACCCGCAAGAAAGAAGAGCGTGCGGATACCTGGACCATCCACAGTCGCAAAGGTCTCTACTTTTTGGATGAAAGCTGTTTTAGATGGATTCATGGAAAGTCCTCTTTAGGACTTCAAGTTGTTGGGCTCTGGTCAAGCGATTGAAATGCACCGCATAACCTGACACACGGATCGTTAGATTTGGATACAATTCTGGATGATCCATCGCCTTCATCAAGACTTCACGTGAATATACATTGACATTCAAGTGGTGAGCGTTTTGACCAAAGTAACCATCCAAGATATGAACGGTGTTCTCTACCTGTTCATCTTTGGATTTACCTAACGTCTCAGGCAAGATGGAGAAGGTGTTGGAAACACCGTCTTGACAGACATCATCATAAGGAATCTTCGCAACGGAATTCAAGGAAGCTAAAGCACCGGAGTTATCGCGTCCATGCATTGGATTTGCGCCAGGAGCGAAGGCTTCTCCCTTCATACGTCCATCGGGCGTGGAACCGGTCTTCAAACCATAGACCACATTGGATGTGATGGTAAGAATGGATAAGGTATGTTTGGCATCACGGTAAAGTGGATGCGCTTTGAGTTTATCGGCAAACTTCTTAACGATATCAACCGCGATTAAGTCGACACGGTCATCATCGTTCCCAAATTTAGGGAAATCGCCGGTGATTTCGAAATCGACCGCAATGCCATGTTCATTACGAATCGGTTTGACTTGAGCGTACTTGATCGCACTCAAGCTGTCCGCCACAACCGATAGACCCGCCGCACCGAAAGCCATCAAACGACCAATATGGGTATCATGCAAAGCCATCATCGACTTTTCATACGCGTATTTATCGTGCATGTAGTGAATGATGTTCATGGTATCGACATAAAGTTTCGCTGTCTTATCCAACATCAAATCAAATAATTCCATGACTTTGTCATAATCCAAGACGTCCGCATCATAATTTGGAATGCCTTCGATAACGAGTTCATTATAGTTCTCATCGCGTCCACCATTGATCGCATACAACAAGGCTTTCGCTAAATTCGTACGTGCACCAAAGTATTGCATCTGCTTACCAATCTGCATCGCCGATACGCAGCACGCAATCGCATAATCCGTCTTATACAACGGCGACATCAAATCATCATTTTCATATTGAATCGCACCGGTGTCGATTGACATCTTGGCGCAATATTTCTTAAAGTTCAAAGGCAAGGTATCTGCCCATAAAACTGTCATATTCGGTTCTGGTGCGGGACCTAAGTTGGTCAAACTGTGTAGGTATCTAAACGAGGTTTTGGTAACCAAAGGTTTGCCATTGCTGGAGACACCCCCAATGGATTCGGTAACCCACGTTGGATCCCCGGCAAAGAGCTCATCGTATTCAGGAGAACGCAGGTGACGCACTAAACGCAACTTGATGATGAATTGATCGATCAATTCTTGAGCATAAACTTCATCGATCTTACCCGCTTCAAGATCACGTTCCAAATAGATATCTAAGAAAGTAGAGGTACGGCCCAAGGACATCGCAGCCCCATTGTTTTCTTTAACCGCTGCTAAGTAGGCGAAATACAACCATTGAACGGCTTCCTGTGCGGATTCAGCAGGACTACTGATATCAAAGCCATATTGTGCGGCCATCTTCTTGATGTCAACTAAAGCCTTGATTTGATCACTGACTTCTTCACGTAAACGAATGTTTTCTTCGTTGATGACAGTAATGGAAGCAAGATCTTGTTTCTTTTCTTCAATCAAGAAATCAACCCCATACAAAGCCACTCTACGATAATCCCCAATGATACGTCCACGACCATAGGCATCCGGTAGACCTGTCAATAAACCTGTGTGTCGTGCCTTCTTCATGTCTTTGGTATACGCATCAAAGACTCCTTGATTGTGGGTTTTTCCATAATCACTGAAGAAGGTTTCGAATTCTGGTTTCATCTTGCGTCCATAGCCTTCAACGATCTTGGAAGCCAATTTGATACCCCCATATGGGTTGATGATGCGCTTTAACGGCGCATCGGTTTGAAGTCCCACAATGGATTCATGTTCACGTAAGATGTATCCAGGCTTAAAATTATTGATGCCTGAAATGGCATCCATCTCGATGTCCAAAACACCCAGTTTACGCTCTTCGGTAAGCAGTTCTTCACAACGCTCCCAGACCTTGCGTGTATTATTTGAAATGGGAGCTAAGAACTGATCGTCCCCATCGTAGTACGTAAAATTCAATCGGATGAAATCTTCCACATCCACAACTTTTTGCCAAATTCCAGATTCAAATCCTTGCCAAGCTTTGCTCATTTGGTGTCTCCTCTAGTGTTTACGCATCTACTATATCACAGTGATGTATGTCACAAAACAATTATTATTCATAAGGAAGCAATGTAAGCGCTTCGTGTGCAAAATATTTTCAAATCACGCATGTGGAGAGCGTTTGACTTAATTTTTCATGCATAATTTTCACAAATAAAAAGGACATCTTATTGGTTGAGAAGTCCAACTTGTTTGTCCTCTTGAAGGCTGCGATTTAGTGCCAAGACATGAAGCTCATTGTGCTCACAAGCAGATAAATCTAATGGTAGGATTGGGTGGATTGACGAAGACACATGCCTTTTCGAGCGTATCCTGTTTTTCATATAAAAGATGCATACATTTATTATTCGGGCAAAGGTCACCCTTCAATACCGTAATCTCATGCAGTGATGACTGTTCAATCATGTTCATTGCGTCGTATTCATTCATTGTCATTTGATTCATATAGAACATGAAAAGCGACATTAGGAAAACACCAATGGGAATGATGAGCATCAATGTTGGAAAGATCCCTTTGAGTACGGTATGGCGCATAGATACCTGTTACTTGTATTGTACAACATGAATACATGTTTCTTTCACTTATGTTATAAATCCATTTTAAAACTGGTCGATTGATGAAGTTTTTCACACAATAGTGTAACCTTGTATTTTTGATAAGATCTTTCGTTGGAATATATAAAAATCAGAAACCTAGTACAAAATTAAAAAGAGCACCAAAGTGCTTTAAATTTCGCAAACAATTGTTAAATCTCAAACTTGTGAAGTAAATAGTCAAGTGCATTCATACGCAATATTCCTTCATAATCTCCAACGGGATCATTATCGAGTGTTAGGATATATTTTGGGAAGTGATCGTTTATCTTTTGTAAGGGTCTTAGTTCCCTTGCCAAAGTCTGTTCATCACGAACACTTGCTGCAACTTGAATATATCGAGTACCGAAATCATTCTGTATAACGAAGTCAACTTCATAACTATCTACTTTTCCAATATGAACGGTAAATCCTCTGCGCAACAACTCCAAGAATATAATATTCTCGAGAATATGTCCAACATCTTTACCTATTGTTCCCAACATCGCATTTCTCAATCCGAGATCGACGATGTAGTATTTTTCAAGTGTTTTTAGATATTGCTTGCCTTTAATATCATAACGTTTTGACTCATAAATAATATAAGATTCCATCAATGCTGAAAGATATGCCTCGATTGTTCGAACATTGATGCTACGTCCATTAGATGTCATCGTGTCACTAATTTTCTTCGTTGAAAGCTGATTTCCAATATTATCCATGATAAAACGAATTACACTTTCCAACATCATCGTATCTGCAAAACTTCTTCTACTAATAACATCTTTCAATATTACCGTATCATAGATACTTAGTAGATACTCTTTTATCTGATTCTTCTGTAAACTCAAAGCAAAAGGAAATGAACTTGACTCAAGATAATTTAGATAGCTCTCATTTGTGCTTAACCCAGGATTTTCTTGGTTATATTCGTAAAAAGAAAGGGGTAGCATTTCAATTTTAATGTATCTGCCAGATAGATATGTCGCCAACTCTCCTGAAAGCATAAATGCATTGGAACCTGTTAGATAAATGTCGACGTCGTCCTTCAAAAAAAGCGAATCAACAACTCTTTGAAACTCTTTAACATTTTGTACTTCATCCAAAAAAATGTATGAATTTCGATTTGAATCTAATCTACTTAATAAATATTGATATAACCTCTTTGGATCTTTCAACTCATCAAATTCATAATCTTCAAAATTGATTGAAATAATTTGTTTCTCATCAACACCATTCTTTAGTAAATAATTTTGATAGAGTTTTAGTAATGTCGATTTGCCACAGCGCCTTATTCCAGTTATAACTTTTATAAGTTTCTTATCTTTATATCCGACGAGTTTATCAAGATAGTCCCTTCTTTCTATCATAATTTATCTCCTTTTTAACTTACATCTATTATATTCAAACAATCCAAAGAATTCAATAGTTTTTGTATTTCAATACAATAATTCTTAATACTAGATAAGTTTTTGCACTCCAATACAATTACTAATGTTCATAAGTTAAAATAAAAGATCAGAACCTCTGTTCTGACCGAAAGAAAAAGCACCGAAGTGCTTTTAGATTGCCATTAAGACAAAGTTGATAATGAACAACAAGGATGCGACACCCAAGATTGGATGAATTTCCTTAGCCTTACCCGTTACGACTTTGATCAAAACATACGCGATGAACGCAAAGCCGATACCGTAAGAAATGTTATAGAAGAACGCCATGAAGCTTGCGGCAAAGAATGCTGGAAC
>DHGC01000070.1:24312-24825 GCA_002402585.1 Erysipelotrichaceae bacterium UBA4808
GTGCAAACACGATGGAAACTAAGAATAAGACCGCAACCGTTACAGCCGTTAGACCCGTACGACCCCCTTCTTCGATACCAGCAGCAGACTCAACATAGGTCGTTGTATTCGAAGTGCCTAAGAATGCCCCAACCGAAGTTGCGATGGCATCCGCAAACAATGCTTTATCCATACGACTGGAGAAACCTTTACCGTTTTCCAAAGCTTTTTCATCTTCTTCAGAGAAGATACCCGAACGACGGCCTGTACCAATGAAAGTCCCAATGGTATCAAAGGTATCGGATAAACTGAATGCGAAGATGGTCGTTAAGACAACCGGTAGACGGGAAGCATCTGCGAATAAAGAAGGAATCCCTTCAGTGACACCCTTGCCAAAGAGTTCGCCGAGTGCTGCAAATGCAGAACCGATGGCACCCATATCAACACTTGCAGCGCTGAGGTTGACAACACCCAATGGAATACCAATCAAAGTCGTTAGAACGATTGCAATCAACATTGCGCCTTTGACTTTTT
>DHGC01000009.1:0-22683 GCA_002402585.1 Erysipelotrichaceae bacterium UBA4808
AAACAGCCATTAGCTGTTTAATTTTATGAAACTAAATCTAATTTTGTTAATCCAGGCTTCAAAGCGACCATAAACTGATGCAACAATGGCCCAAAAATAAACATACCGATAATCGTTCCTTCACGTACGGTTAGATCATTTCTAAAGATCAAAGCAACTGCAATCGCAATTAAGACCGATAAAATGTCTGCCCATTGTCGAACTTTACCAAAATTCAAATGATAACGATCAGCAATGACTATACATGCACCCTCCAATGGGAAGCTGATGAAGTTGATCGTCATAACGTTTGCAACACCAAAGATGATAACAAGCAATCCAAAGAGATAAAGAATCATATTTAGATAATATTGCGTGATGACGATTCCAGATAGCACATCATACAACATGAAGTTGACGACATAACCCAACAATACAGCTACAAACACTTGTAAAAACATTAAAGGTTTGAATTTTTTTCCCAACATGATCAATTGCACAACGACACAACTGATGTTCATGATCATGGAAAAGGTTCCAATTTTCATACCAATCACACTGGAGACACTCAAACTCAAAGCATCCCAAGCACCAATTCCTACAGCGGCCTTGACTGTTAGGCTTGCTCCAATACCGGTGATGATGACGCCAATTGCCATAAAAATGATTTGTTTAACTATTTTGTTCATATTTCCCTCATTCCTGCTTTACTATAACATCAATTCAATTCTGGCATAAGCCTTATACTTCAATTACCGTTTCGATAATCGGTTCTTGACTGGAATTATGGTGCAAGTGTGTTAGATCCTTCAAGACCATAAAGAAAAACGTACCGGTTAAAAGTGTTGAAAGCATATCCGCAAATGGAGCAGCGTAGAGCAAGCCTTGGATTCCCCAAATTCTCGGAAAAAAGAGCACGGCTGGAATCAAAAAGATAATTTGACGAGTAAGCGTCAAGAACATTGCAGATTTAGAGCGGCCAATGGCTTGAAAGAAATTAGCTCCAATGATTTGAAAGCCAACCAAAGGAAGCATTAAGAACCATGAGTAGATCGCCATATCCCCAAAAGCTAATAATTCCGGATCTTGATTGAACATTGAAACCAACTGTTTTGGGAATAAACGTGTGATGATGAAGCCAAAGGTCACAATCATGGTTGCCGCGATCATCGCGAGCTTGATGGCTTGTTTGACACGATCATACTTTTCAGCACCAAAGTTGAAGCTAACTAAAGGTTGTACCCCTTGATTCAAACCGATGATCGGCATTAAAAGCAAGGTTTGGATACTGTTGATGACACCCATGCCAGAGACCGCCACATCCCCTCCATACATCAATAAATTACGATTCAATAAGGTATTCAACAAGCTCCCTGCCAACTGTAAGAGAAATCCAGGCAATCCCAAAGACATGATTTTAATGACGATAGGTCTGCTGAGGACGAAGTTTTTCACATGAAACTTCATTCGACTGTGTTTGCCAAAAAAATAGAGAACGACCCATGTTGCAGAGATGCCTTGGGCAATGATCGTAGCCCATGCGGCTCCACCCATCCCCATTTTAAACACATAGATAAACAATGGATCTAAGACGATATTGGTTCCAGCCCCTAGAAACATCGTATACATAGCTATTTTAGGACTGCCATCCGCACGAATGAAATGATTCAAACCCATGCTTATCATTTGGAACACAACACCAAAGAAAATGATCCGCATATAATCCATCGAATAAGGCAAAATCGTATCACTCGCTCCAAATAGCTTGAGGAGCGGTTCTAAAAAGACTTGACCAAAAATCATATATGCTGCACCTGACAAAACCAATAATACAAACGAATTCCCCAATACTTTTTCAGCTTCTTCTTCACGTTTTTGGCCTAAACGCATCGAAAATAGCGTTGCGCCACCAACACCAAACAAAACACCCATGGCTAATGTTATCAACATCAAGGGAAAACCAATCGTGATTCCAGCCAACCCATTCTTACCAATATCCGCCGCATTCCCAATAAAGATTCGATCAACGATATTATAAAGTGCGCTTACCATCATCCCAACAATCGCTGGTATGGAGAAGCGGATGAGTAAAGTGCTTATTTTCTCTGTCTCAAGTGGATTATGATGTGTCATTTCAAGACTCCTTTTTTATCTGCTTCAACTTTATCCACCATCGCTTCCAAACCATTGATGATAATATTTAAAGTCTGCATATTCATAGACTCAGTCAAAAGCGCATTCCATGATCTCACAGAATCACGAACATCTTTCTCTACCAACCGTGCTTGATCTGTCAGATGAAGATGATTACATCGCCGATCCTCCACAGCTTTGTGGCGAATGATGAATCCACGCTCTTCAAGCGATTGAACCGTTCGTGTCACCGCTGCTTTATCGATATTCAAGAAACCTACGATCGCATCTTGAGTCGACCCATCGTGATGATATAGATAGAGCAAAATTGGTAAGTCTTTCGCATTGATTCCACAGTCTTTTAGATTATGATTGTGGTGTGCTTGAGCTTGACGATGTAAGATAGATATCATTCTTCCAATACTTCGTTTAGCCTTGTTTTCTTGTTCGTTCATGGGTGAAATTATATGCTTAATTTGGTTGACATGTCAACGAATCTTCTCACAAAAAAATACAAGACAAAAAAATACAAGCTCATGCTTGTATTTAGATGTAATCACGAAGCTTCAGTTTGTAAAGAACAGTGCTTCCCCATACGTGTCTTTACCGTATTCCGCAATCAGCTTCAAGGTGGATTCACTTAACATCCACGTTTCAAATACTTTAGCCGTCTCCGCATCCACGTTTGTAACCTTATCAGGATTGATCACAATCACAGAATAATCATTTCTTAAATCAGGACTTGCACTGACAATAACTTTTGATGAGAGCTGGTCTTGCATAGACAGATAAGTAGCCAAGTCCGTCAAGGTATAGGCGCTTTCTTCACTGGCCATTGTCAAGGTAGCACCCATGCCGGTACCTGCAGAGATATAGAAATCTGTTTCCTTGCTTAAACTCTCATAATCCAACTCAGCTAATTTCCAAATCGCTTTTTCTTTGGAGTGGGTTCCAGAATTATCACCACGTGATACAAACTTGGATTTTGCATCACGAATCTTGATGAACGCATCTTTAGCACTTAAATCTTTAACACCCGCTGGATCTGTTTCAGGTCCAACGATCACAAAGAAGTTATACATAAACGTTGAACGTTGAATACCATAACCTTCTTCCACAAATGTATTCTCAGCCGCTGGTGAGTGTACCAATAAAACATCTGCATCACCTCTTTGCCCAGCTTCAATCGCAGCCCCAGACCCCATTGAAACGATTTCCATTTCAATATTAGCTTCTTCAAGCAAATACGGTCTTAAATATTCCATCAAACCACTATCATTGACAGATGTGGTCGTTGTGAGCCGCAATACTTTCGGTTCTTCAGGAACAAGTGGCTCATCAATTTCCTGAGCTTGACATCCAAACATAAACATTACCAATAAAATGGACAATACTTTACTTCTAAACATACTACCCCTTTCCGAGGTTTTGCACAAAAAAACCCCAACACTACTATTATTATACAACTAGCGAGCAAAGTATGTAAGGGCTTACTTGAATCTTAATTCATTTCGTTTTATAATGTGAACAGTTCCGAGTTCAGCTCTCTACATAGAGACTGAACCGATGGGTTATGTTGGAAACGGCATGGCCTCCCCTTTTGGAAAGGGACTGCACAATTTAACATGCAGCCCTTTAACCCCAACACTCTAAAGGGCTGCACCTTACGCTATCAAGCGTTTTTTATTGGGAAAATGTCTAATTTTGCAGACTTGATGTAATCTTTTTTAATTTCTTGTAGCTTCAAGAAATGTTCACTTTGCTTATGTGTTTCAAAGGCTTCTTCGTTCTCCCATTTTTCCAACAAAAAGAGCTGATTTTTTTCATCAACTGGAAAGTAGTAGTCATAAGCATGATTCCCAGTTTCTGCTTTTGATTTCTGTGGAATCTGATATTCATTTAATACATTCATAAAAGCATCGCGTTGGCCATCAAACAATTCATAATACACATGTAATATAATCATATGTCCTCCCTGTTAATCTTCTTTGATTCCATGATAACGTAAAAACGCTAAAACATTGCTTGTTAATAACTTCTTTGTAAATAATTCACGATACTGTACAGTTTTTTCTTTGCCTTCAGCTCGTAATTTCGCCAATTCTTCGACAATCTCACCCTGAGACGCAAGCATCTTGGTATGAAATTCTTCAAACTTTGCTAGACGCTCAATCGCATCTTTGAGTTCAACACCCTCATTCAGTTTCCATTGATCATCTTGCTTTACAGTCAAACGTTTCATCCGATTGCCTCACTTGTGATCAATTCAATGATTTTAGAGCTCATTGCTTCACTCATCCACGGACTTTCTGTTAAACCATCGTGAATGCATTGAGCAAAATGTTCAATTTCAAACTTGAATTCACTTTCAAACGCCAATTTTATGGTCTCTTCTTCACAACCATAGACCTCCAGAAAATAATAGGGGTTCTTTGAAAAACGAGGGATACGAATCTTGCCCAAATCACCATAAATCGTGAAGTGATTATCCGTTTCAACACCAATCCCACCTTTGACGCTTGCTAGGACACGATTCTCAAATCTAAGCAACATGTGTGTCAGATCATCAGAACCTTGTTCATTGAGCATTGTCATCTTCTTCATTTCAACGACATTCAAACCCATTAGTGATAAAGCAACGGTCAAAGGATAAACACCCACATCCATCATGCCTCCACCCATCCGCTTTGGATCAAAGACCCAATGGTTTGTTATTGGGAAACGATAGGTATAAGAACCTTCCAAATAACGAACATCTCCGATCACACCTTCTTGGATTGCTTTACGTATTGCATCCCATGTTGGCGTAAAGATGGTTTTGTTTGCCTCCATCAAAATCAAGCTTTTATCTTTAGCGAGTTTGAAAAGAGCGTGTACGGTCTCTTCATCTTTAACGAATGGCTTTTCACAGATAACATGCTTATTATGATTCAAGCACAAGCGAATATGTTCTTCATGCATGAAGGGTGGTGTTGCGATGTATACAGCATCCAAATCATCACATTCAAGCATTTCCTCATAAGATCCATAGGCTTTCTCAATCCCAAACTTTTCTGCGAATTGTACAGCGCGACCCAATTCACGTGCCGCACATGCGATGACCTTCACATTACTTAACTCCAATGCTCCCTTCATAAAACGTTGAGCTATCTTTCCACATCCAATGATTCCAATGTTTAGCATCGTTCATACCTCTTTTTAATTTTAACACAGTGCTTATCCAAGCTCACAAAAAAACCAAATCAAACGACTTGGTTCTGTTTATTGATCTAATATATGATTGATATGATCACTGACCTGATCCATCTCAATATTCAAAGCATAAGCCAACTCTTGATTAAAGAGATTCTCAGCTTTCTCAAAATACTTGATTTCCAATTGTGGGATGGGTCTTGGTTTGTCTTGGGCAGAATTCAAGCGCTTGAACTCAAAGATCGACTTGATGACCTTCGCCCACTCATCGATATCCCATGTCGCAATCTGTTGCTTATAATATTGCTCACGATCCCGTACATCCTTGTACCATTCGACTTCCACATTAGGTAAACGTTTGATCAATGCAATCGCTTCATCATGCGTCAAAACTGGACGCATAAAATTAGCCGTATCCACAGGAATCTTGATCAAGGTTGAATCACATTGATCATAAACTTTTTCCATTAGATAATACGGACGTGGCTTTTGGTTCATCACACTTATCTTTTTGATTTCCTTAATGCGACAAAGACCATAATTCTGATAACAGACCACATCGTTCACTTGATACATTTTTCACCTCAGCTAACGTTATTATAGCATTTTTGGCCCCATTATTCTAATAGTAGTTCACTGGGCATTGGTTTCTCGGGTGTAACAGTTATTTTTTGAATGTGATCATATCCAAAAAAGCACCGACCATGACACCCACTGCTACACCAAATGCCAAACGATCGATGGCTGCTCCAACGGCTGCTCCAATCACCAAACCAATCGGCATGAATGGAAACTTTCCACGTCTTCTATTTTTTGTCATTCTCGCACCTCACAATTTCAACTCATCAACAACCCTATGAAAACACCACGCCGAGGCATGGTGCTATATTCTAATCTAATTCAGTGCCATTCGAAGCGATGACACGTTTGTACCAATAAAATGATTTCTTACGACTACGCTTAGCATCGCCGTTGCCTTGATCATCTTTATTAACGTAAATGAAGCCATAACGTTTTTTCATCTCACCCGTTGATGCACTGACCAAATCAATCGGTCCCCACATGGTATAACCCATGAGTTCAACACCATCCAAGTCAACCGCATTGACCATTTCACGAATGTGTTCACGCATGTAATCGATGCGATAATCATCGTTGATAGATCCATCTGCTTCCGGTATATCCACAGCGCCTAACCCATTCTCTACGATGAACAATGGTTTTTGGTAACGATCCCAGATTTCATTCATGGTGATACGCAAACCGAGAGGATCAATTTGCCAACCCCATTCCGAAGATTTCAAATATGGATTCTTAACCGAACCAAAAATATTCGCAGAAGTCTTTTCCATTTCAACCGCTTGCGCTACTCGTGACGTGTAATAACTGAATGAGACATAATCGACAGTGTTTGCTTTTAAGATCGCCGCATCACCTTCTTCCATCTTGACCTTGATGCCATCTCGTTCCCATTGTTTAACAATGTAATTCGGATAAGCACCACGACTTTGAACATCGATGAAGAAATAGCTGTCATGCGCACGTTTCATGGCTTCCAAAGCATCTTCTGGATTGCAGGAATACGGATACGTTACACCGGCCGCAAGCATACAACCGATTTGATTCTTAGGATTGATTTCATGGGCAACTTTGGTAACCAAAGCCGATGCGACCAGAATATGATGGGCTGCTTGGAACTGAACTTCCAGTTCGTTATCCCCTTCTTTAAACGCTACACCTGCTCCCATGAAAGGCAGATGCATTAAGACGTTGATTTCATTGAAAGTCATCCAAATATGAACTTTCTCTTTAAAACGATTGAATAAAGTCGTCGCATATTTGACATAAAGATCAATCATTTCACGACTACGCCATGAGCCATACTTTTCAACCAATGCTAATGGACAATCAAAGTGATCAATTGTCACACAGGGTTCAATACCATACTTCAAAAGCTCATCAAAGACCGCATCATAGAATGCTAAACCTCTTTCATTGGGTTCATTTTCTTCCCCTGTTGGGTAGATACGAGACCATGCGATGGACATGCGGAAGGCTTTGAAACCCATTTCCGCCATCAATGCGATATCTTCTTTATAGGTATGATAAAAATCAATCGCTTCATGGCTTGGATAACCGGCTGGATCATTCGGTACTAAGGACACATCGTGACCTGACATCACCGTAAAACGACGTTTCCCATAGGGAATCACATCCACATTGGATAAACCTTTACCGTCTTCTAAATAAGCCCCTTCAATTTGGTTCGCAGCTGTCGCTCCGCCCCATAGAAAATCTTTTCTTAGTGGCATACATTGCTCCTTTTCTACTTCTATTGTAATGATAATTCAAACAGATATCAAACCGATTCCAACATGCTCAGCGCAACTTTATTACGCTCAAGATCCACGTCAATGACCGTAACAGAAACGATGTCACCCACCGCAACGCGTTCATAAGGTGATTGGATCCGCTCTTTGCTCAGTTTTGAAATATGAACCAGACCATCATTCTTTAAACCGATGTCGACAAACGCCCCAAAATCCGTCACGTTGCGGACTGTACCTTCTAGACGCATGCCAAGTTTCAAATCTTCAATCTTCACCACATCTTTATGCAACAAAGGACCATCAAAGCGATCACGATAGTCTCTGAAAGGATTCGCCAGTACGTGAAGAATATCTTGAACGGTATACACATCCGAATTCAATCGATTTGCCAAACCTTGGACATCCGCCCCAACTAAAGCAAGCATGTTATCATCCTGCAACGATTTGATACCCAGTTCTTTCATGATTGAGCGCGTTAATGCGTAACTTTCAGGATGGATGGCTGTCGCATCCAATTCATCCAAAGCCTTTGGAATACGCAAGAAACCTGCCGCCTGTGTGTAGGCTTTCGCACCCAAACCTTTGATCTTAGCGAGTTCCTTACGACTTTTAAACAAGCCATTTTCATTTCGATATTCAACTAAGGATTTGGCCACATTCTTATTCAAACCAGCGATATGCTTCAATAACGCTTCACTGGCAGTATTCACATCCGCACCGATGCGATTTACGGTTTTAACAACCGCAAAGTCCAAGCGTTCTTGAAGACGAGCTGGAGCCAAATCATGTTGGTACTGTCCGACGCCGATGGACTTGGGATCAATTTTAATCAATTCGGATAAGGGATCCAATAAACGGCGTGCGATGGACACAGCGGAGCGTTCTTCCACATGTAAATCGGGAAATTCTTCGCGAGCTAAGTCTCCCGCACTATACACCGATGCCCCTGCTTCTGAAACAATCGCATAGCGTGCATCAATGTCTGCTTCCGTTTTCAAGATGTCCGCAATAAACATCTCAGATTCACGACTGGCTGTTCCATTCCCAATGGCAATGAGATTTATCTTATACTTCTTCATGAGCTCGATTGTTTTCGAACGAGCTTCTTTGGTTTTATTAACAGGAGGATGAGGATAGATCAAATCAATGTGTAAAAGTTTACCGGTTTGATCAATGATCGCCAACTTGCAACCGGTACGATACGCTGGATCCAAGCCCAAGATCACTGCATCTTTCATGGGAGCTTGAAGCAATAGACTCTCAAGATTTGCCGAAAAGACATCAATGGATTTTTCCTGTGCCATATCACTTAAACTTGCTCGGAGCTCACGTTCCAATGAAGGATAAACCAGACGCTTCAAGCCATCACGGATTGCTTCATCGATCAGAGGATTGACGAAACAGTCTTGGTGATGTGTCATTTGATTGAATTGGAAACGCGCGAAACGTTCACGATTATAGTCCATCGACACATCCAGAATCTTCTCGCGTTCACCGCGATTGATCGCCATGATGCGATGCGGTGCCAAGGTTGAACAACGTTCGTTGTAGTCATAGTAAACACGATAGGTCTTCAATTCGTCCACCGCATTCTTCTTCAGTTTGACCATGATTTTTGCTTCACTTATCATCATGTCACGTATGAGCTTCCGTAATTTTGCATCATCACTTACTTTCTCTGCGATGATGTCTTTCGCTCCTTGAATGGCTTCTTCAGTGCTTGTGACTTGATCATTCAAATACGCTTTAGCTTCCGCTTCTATCGAACCTTTGCGAGGCAGACTCAAGATCCAATCCGCGAAGGGTTGTAGCCCTTTCGCAACCGCATCGGTAGCCCGCGTCTTACGTTTCTGTTGATAAGGACGATAGATGTCTTCAACCAAAGCCAAAGTCTCACATGCATCGATCTGATTGATCAAGGTCTCTGTGAGCTTGCCTTGCGTCTCGATCAAACGTTTGACATCTTCCTTACGTTTCAATAAGTTCTTCTGATATTGATAGTGCTCATCAATGAAACGAATCTGTTCTTCATCCAAGTCTTTCGTGACTTCTTTACGATACCGTGCAATAAAAGGAATCGTATTTCCCTCAGCCAACAAATCCAGTGTGTTCTTGACCTGTGCATATGAAATATTCAAGCTCTTCGCAATCGGTGCTATTAATTTTTCCATTTCAACCTCTTTATTCCATTCCTTCTAGCTTGTAAAGCGTATACGATTTACAGGTGTAAATCAAGTCATCGTTGGAAAAGAAAAAGCTCATGCGAGCTTCATTCATGATCCAAATAGTAATCTTCCGTTGTTCTGGGTCGTAACAGATTCAACAGTTGAATCTCTTGCTCAGCACTCAAACTTTGCACACGGTAGTAGTAAACCGGATGGTAACTTTGATAATGCCGCATCGATTCTACACGATCATATTTAAAGTTTGGTTTAAACTCTAAATCAAGATTTAAAACAAAGGAATCAAGCGGTATCACTCTTCGCGGTTTCAGTGTTAGATAAACGAAATCAAAATCAATGGCATCGATCAGCGAACTTTGCCCATCGACAAGGATTGGAAGTTCACGATTGATCAAAAATTGATGGTGTAGTCGCGTATCCACGCTCGATTGTCCTTTATGACCCCGTAAAATTTTAACGATGTTTTGCCAAATGGTGGAAGAGCGTTGGCTTCGTGCAACGGGTGGAATGCGGTCGTAGAGAATTTGAAGATAGGCACGATAATCGGGGCCATCCGTCTCATCAATCTTGAAGGCACTGACAAACTTATCTTGAACCTTGAAAGATCGTGTAATCCTGGCATTCAAGCTTGTTTCATAGTGATTCAATTTGATTTGAATGAGAAAACTTCGATTGGATTCAAAGAAACTGGGTTGATCCAAGAGAATCGAAAAACCATACTCTGAACAATCGAGTGTCTGTGTCGTGACGCAGATTCGATCTTTCGTGACCCGTACTGGGAGTAGGAGTCGAAAACGTTCCGCCTGACGAAAAATAGGTCGCTCAATCGCATAGACAAGCGTGACACTCAAAATATAGACATTAAACAGCAACCAGTAGATGTTTACGGCGTAGATGTAGAGATCTTCACCTTTTAAATACAACAGCAATAAACGTCCAAGGGACATGAGCCCCAGAACCAAAAACACGATTTGCGTTCGAACCAAACGGAAACGGTGATTGAAACGAAGTCGCGTAATCGCTTCTTTCGGAGTCACTTTGAATTTTGAAAGTTTGAAACCGAAGATTTCCTTCAGTAAATTGAGTGCAATCTGGGGTGCCAAGATCGTTTCATAGATGTTGCTCCAAGTCGCATCACGGATTCCCTCTGAGAAATAGCGGAAAGTATAGTGATTGACAAGAAACATCGGCAACCAAAAGACGAGCACCTGTATCAGTGCCGCATCGAGGATCTTGATGTTGAATAGTACAAACAGGATGGGACTGATCAAATAAATGATGCGTCTGAAACCAAAGAACCAATACGACAAGGAACTAAAGTACAAGATCTTCTGGGTCCAATTCAAGCCTTGTTTAAAAAACGGATTATCTTTACGTAAGGTTTGAATGACACCATTGCCCCAACGGATTCTTTGATTGAATAGATCAATCATGGAATTCGGTGTCAATCCATTCGCAAGGGTTTCATTGAGATAAACACTGTGATATCCAGCTGCTTGCATTTTCATGCCAGTCGCAAAGTCTTCAGTGATGGTATCGGTTACGAAACCCCCGATTTCATTCAAGGCTCCACGTGATAGAACCGTGTTGCTTCCAGCGTAGATGGTCGCGTTGTATTTCGAACGACCAACTTGAACCAAGCGAAAGAAAAGATCTTGTTCATTGGGCATTTCATCTTCCATGAAGAGATTGTATTGAAAGGTATCTGGATTATAGAAACTCTGCGGCGTTTGAACAAAGCCCATTTTAGAATCATTTATAAAAAATGGTACGGTACGTATTAAGAAATTACTACGCGGAATCATATCCGCATCCAAAGTCACAATCAAGGCTGAATGTGTCTGTTTTAAAGCATGATTCAGATTCCCAGCTTTCGCATGTGTGTTATCTGTTCGAGAGATGTGTTCAAACCCAAATTGATGGGCAAGCGCCGCAGCGGTCTCACGATGTCCATCATCGCATAAATAGATATGCAGCTTAGATTTGTCGGGATATTCGAGATACGAACAAGCATTCAAGGTTTTGTAGAGAAGGTCGATGGGCTCATTGTATGTTGCGATGAAGATATCGACTTCTGGCCAAACCTGATCATCCATAACTTCTGGTACATGAACCTTTTCATTTCCCCACAATGTAAAATAGAACACTGCATTTTCTAAAAAACCACTTAATTCTGCGAGTAGCAAGGCTGAGCTGAAAATCAGCGACAAAACGCCTGCGTCTTGAGGCAAGGTATATAAGCTGCGCCAAGCTAAATAGATGATGTTCGTGATCCAAAAGAATATGATTAAAAAATGACGTATGTGTATGTTGTTTGCTTTTGCTTGCTCATTATTCTTCTTCATATGGTTCCCCCCAATTGTGTCTATGATATCGAATAACCAAGCACATTCCAATTATTTTCGCATCTTTGTGTGCATTTTGATGTCATATTGGTCAAGTCTTCAATTTATCGTGTAAAAGGCTTATACTCATGGTGATAAATCAATCTTTGATTAAGGAGAAAACATGTCACCTACAGGACATCTCGCCCTTGGCTTTGCCTTAAAACCCTATGCATCCAAGATTCCGCTTCCCATTCTGTTGAGTGCTGCTTATGCCATCGATCTGCTCTATTTTGTCACGACTTTCTTAAAATTAGAGTCCTTCGAATTCAATCCTTGGACGCACAGTTTGGGAATGTCCTTATTATGGTCATTGTTCTTTGGAGCAATCTATTTTCTGTTTAATAAAGATAAAAAACAAGCCCTTATCATTGGCTTGTTGGTGTTCAGTCATTGGATTTTGGACTTCATCGTTTGGGATAATCTTCCCCTCTTTTTCAATCCCTCTCAACGTTTGGGATTGGGGCTGTACACGAAGATTGGCTTCAACATAGCTTCGATCCAACTCAATTCCGGAGCCATCATAGCCACCAGTCTTGAACTTGCCATGTTGGTCATTGGTATTGTGATCTATTTGCACCATCGTAAAAACACAAAAGCTTAATGATCGGTTTCAACACGCTTAAGCAGTTTTAAAAGTTCCGCATTGAACGTCGCATCGGTCTCATGCACACAATGACCTTCGCCTTCAAATCGTACAATCGCATCCACTCCAGCCACTTCATCAATCAATGCGATATTTTCAATCCCAACCCAAGTATCCTCTTCACCCCAAAAGAGATGCAGAGGTAAATCAACTTCTAGTTCATCGATCGTCACATTATCCGAAGTTTTGACAAACTCAAGCAAAGCTTGAATCGTTCCTTGGACTTGAAGGGGTTGAAGATAGCCCATTACGGCTTCCTTGGATGGTGTTTGATTGTAAGCACCCTCTAAAATGGAGCTGAAACGATCTTCATTAATGATGAGATAGCGTAAAGCGACTTTCAACCATTCGCCCAAGGGTGTATCAATCCACCATGTACTTCTTGAAGTATCTTGTATCACAGCCCCTGCGATCAGGTTCATGCTTAATGTAGACCCTGGTTTCTGATTGCTCATCGCTAAAACCGTTGAGCCACCCATCGAGTGCCCAACAAGATGCCAAGCTTCATTTCCATAGTTTTCGTCCAATACATCCAACCATTCCCAAATGTATTCTGCTCGTTTGATTTGTGAATGATCCAAGCCTGTCTTCTTTGAACTGTAGCCAAATGCCGGCAGATCAACGGCCACTACCAGATACCCCCGTTCCGCAAAATACGGTGCATTGTTGCGATAACTGAAACTGGACGCACCTAAACCATGAATCATGACGATCTTACCGATCATCTCAGCTTCGGGTTCATAGATTTGCGCATGTAACTGAACCCCATCTTGGGTCGTGAAGAATGCCGAATTTGTATAAGGTTTTTCAGGGATGCGTTGATCAAAATCACATGGTATAAAATACGGCATGACTAGGATTATGAGTATGCATATTAAAGCGATTTTAATTCCTTTTTTTAACATAACGACTCCTGACTCCATTATAGCGACTGAATCAATGCGCTGCCACTCAGTTACTTGGAATTTTGGTGATTGGTGTCGATGCCGTATAATGATTTATAAATAGGTTAGGAGCCACTATGTACAGCGATTATCATCTACATACAGAATTCAGTGATGACTCAGAATATCCAATGGAAAGCTTAGTATGCGATGCCATAAATATGGGACTTAAAGAAATATGTTTCACTGACCATGTGGATTATGGGGTCAAAACAGAGTTTGGATCTCACAATGCTCGAATCCATAAAGGTAAACCCGTAACAAATGTCGATTACCCACGCTACTTTAAAGCCATCAAAGCTTTGCAATCCAAATACCACGATCAAATAACAATACGTTCTGGCTTGGAGTTTGGGGTACAAGCACATACTCAAGATGCTTTTCTAAAGCTTGAACAAACCTATCCCATGGATTTTATCATCCTCTCGATCCATCAAGTCAATGATCAAGAATTTTGGACACAAGAATTTCAGGACGGCAAAACACAAGCTGAGTACAATCGTGCGTATTATGAAGCTTTATTGGATGTGGTTAAACACTATAAAGCTTATAGTGTTTTAGGTCATCTTGACCTGATTGTTCGTTATGATGAACAGGGCACATACCCTTATGATGATGTTAAAGATCGCATTCGCGAGATTCTTAAAGTCGTCATTCAAGATGGCAAAGGCATTGAAGTCAATACCTCCTACAATCGCTATGGCTTGAGTGATATGACCCCATCCCGTGCAATCTTGAAACTCTATCGCGAATTAGGTGGAGAAATCATCACAATCGGTAGCGATACGCATAAAGCTGAACATCTGGGTGCATACATCGATGAAACAAAAGAAGAACTCTTAAAACTTGGTTTCAAATATCATCATACCTTTGATAAGATGAAACACATTGCTCATCCCATCGTAATCAAGTAAAAGACAGGTTCAAGGACCTGTCTTCTATTGATATGGAAATTGAGATACCAAGGCTACGTCGATGATCGAAGGATCAAGTTCAAATTCCTTTGCAATCGCATCCATGAGCCGTTCTTGATAACTAAGCATGTCTTCATAACTTTGAATCATGGTATATGTGTTTAGAATGATGGCTGTGAATTGGTTTTGATAATCCTGCGTTTCTACAATCTTCTTCAATTCATCCTCTGCATTGAAAGCAAAGCTGATATAGACTGTGGTCTCATCGATTGTCTCAGAAATCAAAGGCAACTTATCTGATTCTAGAAATCTTAGATACTGATCATCTTGAGCTTAAATAAGGACATCACCATTGGAAACATTGAGTAATTTGAACAGATCACTCTTTGTTATCTTGGCCAATTCATCTAGCGCGAGTTCTGTCTGTATGAGCTCCCATCCCTCTTGACGAGCAAATTCTTCAATATCTCTTGGAACAAGCGTATTCAAATTACTAACCAATGGAATTGCTTCAACGGTAATTGAGCCAAATTCAAGGATCAAGTCATTTTTATCAATGATATCTTCGATGATTGGTTGCCATAAATTCACGCCCATTACATCAAATTCCTCAACTGTTTCATACGTCTCAATGATCTGCTTGAATTCATTTAGGATAAACTGTGATTCCAAATAGACGTCTTGAATCGTCATATTTCGATTCGGGTTGACCTTTGATGTGAAGTAAATATTGAAACCCTCTTCACCGAAATATACACTTGTATTCGCTTGACGTGGATCCAAAAGCTGTAGACCTGTTTGACCATTCGCATGTAAGACCCAAAGAATATTCATTTCATTTTCGAAATATCCATTAAAGGGATCCGTACTTGCAAAGAAGTCATTCATGATGCGGTAGTATTCACGCATCTCTCTTTCTGTTATTTCATAGATTGGATAGACACGACCATTGATATTCAAATCATATCCATCCATGTATTGGACGGGAGTCAAAACATCATAGCTGATCGTATTTGCCGCGAGCGACAACCAATATAAACACGCTTGTTTCAGTTGATCTTTATCTTCAGCCTTAGTAATGTCTGCTGGATAGGTGCCATAGCCACTTGGTTTCCACAAGAGTCCCATTTCTTTCTTCACAACATAACAGGACGCATCCTCTTTTTGTTTTACCATCACAACGGCATAATCCTTTTCATATGCTAAAATACTAGCGACCGCTTGATTGAAATACTGTGAACGTCCTGCATGGAGTGCTGCAGACTTTGCACTTAAACGAATGCCATTGATACCCGCTAAGAAAACAATCAATAAACTAAGCAAAACTAAATTTTGAACCAACTTCTTGTGTTTACGCATTGTCTTACCTCAACACTTTCTCAAACGTTTCAGATACTTGTTTGTACTTCAATTCAAGTTGACTGTACTCAAGCGGAACATTCTTATAAATCAGAATTCGCCAATGATCATATGTAAGCAAACCATCGCTCTGTGCAACGAAGATTTCATCACCAACATGCAATTGAGCATAAGTGCGTAGATTGAATGTTCGATCCTTCAACTGAAAGATGTCAAAACTATGATTTTCCTGATACAAGAGGATGATTGTACCTTCCTGTGTTTGAATCAATCGATCGATAAGCAATATACCATCATTCAGATTAATCGTAAGTGCTAAATCTTGATTTAGTAGTGCAATTCTTTCCGAATCCCCCAAACCCCACATAAATTGATTGATATCGAAATCCTGATCACTCACAAAACGATTCGCGAGTTGATGTGTCACAAATTTCGATCCAACAAAGAGGATGCAATAAATTAGCATAGTAACGACGACGATGCGCGAGATCCACCACAGCCATCCAATTATTGGATGATGTATTTGATTGAGTTCTTTACCAATCGCAATGGGATCTCCCATATCTTCAATGACACGCTGTGTAATCTCTAAGTTTTCTAACCCTTGCTCAGCGTATTCATCTCTCAAATCTAAAAGATGACTCATCAGTTCGCGTTTAATCTTTTTATGCTCAAAAACAAAAGCGATTTGATTCAATACATTTTTGATATAGTCATCAAACTCATTCGAATTCATAATGATGTGTGTCCAAAACACGATGTACGGACGCCTTAAAGATTTCCCACTGTGCTTTCTCATCTTCAAGCTGCTTAAGTCCAACTTTTGTAATCTGGTAATATTTACGTTCTTTATTGTTCTCAGCTGTTTTAAAATAAGATTTCACATACCCAAGATTTTCAAAACGATGCAAAATGGGATATAAAGTCCCCTCTTTGAACTGAAATACATTCTCCGATAACAATTCTAAATTCTTAATGATTTCATAACCATACATATCTTTACGACTGATCAATGACAGAATAAGCAGATTAGAACCGACACCTATGTAGTTTTTATCCATACCTAGTTCTCCTAGGTATATAGTACATCGAACTTCTAGGTATGTAAATACTTAAAAAGATAATTTAGATGAATTCACAAAGAATCGATCTAAATTATCAAAGTTTGATTCTAAGGTTAAAACAAATTTCAATGTTTCTTATGGACAATCCAACTCAAGCCATAAAACAACGAGATCAACAACGCTGGTCCACTTATGAAGAATACCGCTGGATTTATAGCAGATCCTTCAGGCGGCATCGAACGCGTAACCATTAAAAACAGTCCTATGGCAATCACTGCAAAACCAATCAAACCGATGTAATCTTTCTTCCATGAAAGTGCGATGATGAGGATGATGCCAAAGGCTGGTAGATTATGCATAAAGAGACCGATCAACTGTTCGACGATTGAACTCGTCCCATCAAACACATCCAATGAAAACATCATGATGAATAGAGTAAAGAGAATTGCTAAGACGCGAGGCGTCCAATAAACCACTTTTTTCATGAGTCATTTCCTCTGAGCATTTCATTTAGATATCCAAGCCACTAAACATGATGTAAAGCGCTAGTATTGTGACGTAGAGGATTGCGAAGTGATACATCCAAGGAAGCTTTAGCCGCCAAACATAATAGAGTGCTGGTGCCACGACCAAGGCTCCAGCAAGAAGGATCATCCATTGAGGTTGTTGGTAAAGCATGACACCAATCGCAACCAACACAGCCATGAGTGGCATTGTGATCAATGTGGCACGAAGTGTATGTTTGATGGACTCTGATTTAAAATTGATCTTAAACCCCAACCAAGTAATAAAAATCAAAGCAAAGAAACCCAATATTCTTGATAAAATCGGTGGTGCCGATTGTGGATCCACACCCAACAATGAAATGCTTAAATTAACAATGAGCGCAAAGACGATAAACGCGAAATTGAATAAAACAAATCCACCTGCCATGATTACGATTGCAGGCAAGATATACCCAACCAATCGATTGTTTTTCATTGCGATGCCTCCTTTGCATCGAACGATTCGTTCTTAAGGAGCGCTTTAAGATGCGCTTCGATATCTTCCAAATCAAATGACGCATAGTGTCTTCTATACAAGGGATCCAATAAACGATAATGCTGGGATACAAGATTTTGTTGGATCATGTACCCTTCTTTTTTTAGAATGGTCTTCCACCAAAGCTTGCCACCCCATGTCTTGGGATACTTAACATCCACTTCATTAAACGCAATGGCCACAATGATGTCTTCGACATTTCCACCCAAGGCATTGATTAGTATTGAGCTGTTTGAGAAGATACTTGCTAAAGCAACCGATCCCGTCCAACCCAAACTACTTCGTTCTTTTTCAATCTCAACCAAGGTTTTCTTGGATAGTCCCAAAAGCATCGACATTTTATCCTGGGTCAAACCATATTCACTCCGAATCAGTTTAACGTGGGAGTCCATCATTCTTACAAAATCTTCACGTGTCATATGCATCCTCTATCTAGTGTAATATTACACTTTATGTTATATTTTTACAATAAATAAAAACGTCTTTTCAGACGCTTTTCACAGTAAGAATAGGCTGATCAATCAAATAGTGGAAGTTTCTCAAGAAAGATGATATCTTCTCGTAATGCCGCATCCCCTTCAGCCAAGATGGCAGCCCGTGCTACAACGATACCGCCCGCTTGTTCAACCAAACGCTCCATCGTCGCAAGTGAAGCCCCTGTACTGATCACATCATCAATAAGAGCGATGCGTTTGCCTTTGATGCGATCCACATCAAAACGATCGAGAACCATAATTTGTTCAGATGTTGTGGTGATGGATTGAACCGCATCCACCATCGCATCTTGCATATAAGCTTTGATGCTTTTACGAACGACCACATAGCGTGATAGGCCCATTAATCGAGACATCTCATGCAGTAAAGGAATGCCCTTTGCCTCTGCCCCAACCAATAAGTCTACCACCGGTAACTTCGACACAAGTAATGGTACACTTGCCTGAATCAACTCCGCATCGCCAAGTACGACAAAGCTTGCGATGGAGAGTTTCTCATTTAGACGAATAATCGGTAGGACACGGGTCAATCCCGCAATCTTCAAGGTGTATTGGATATGCATATCCTTTTCTCCTTTTTGATTATTCTAGCAGAGAAAAGCAGGAATACAAGCATGTCAAATATTTAAACTAAAAGCCCCTCGTCTGCCCTCTATAGGGAGCTTGTTTGTTTTGATTGAACTCATCAATTCCAGGTCCACTTAAGTTCTTCAATCTCCACAATCCGTAGACATAGGTTACAATCAGCACGAAAATTGTAAATGGTAAACCAAATAATGATGTGACCCAAACCAACTGATTCAAATCAGCACCCAGATAAACCACCCACTGTACCCCAGCACTCAATCCAAACATCACCACCCAAAACCAGGAAACTTCACGATACGCTGGTTTGATATCTGCACGCCAAAACCATTTTAGTGACCATCCACGTGTCAAATGTGAAACAAACGCCGCAAGTGGCTTATCAATCAAAACACTCACTAGCATAACGATAAAAAGAAATGTGGTACTTAAAATACCGGGTAGATAATAATTCGATGCGCTGTTCGCAAACAAAGCAAAGGCTGAGGCAATTAAAACCGTCACCAAACCCCCAAAGGCGTAAGCTATGGCTTGATGTTTGAAAAGACGATAAAGTCCAATCACAAAACTTAGTCCAATCGCAATAATGATTGCATTGATAAGTGTCGTACGCGATTGAACCAAAACAAAAAGCAATGGTGGTAAAAGCGCATCCAACGTCTTGCCTTTTAATACGGAATTAAGTTCTTCTAAAATTTCGCGTACCATATACTTTACCTGACCTATTTTGAACTATATTAACGCATCATACGCTTCTTTGCTTTATATATGACTATTAAATTCTTTTATCAGTCTTACACGAAATTAGCATGTTAAAATGAGATAAAAGCTTAAGGGGCAATCCAATGTCACACCAAGATCATCCTACACACACTCAGAATACATTTGAAGTCATTGTGATTGGCTCTGGTTTCGCTGGTTTAGCTGCCGCCATTGAATGCAAGATGAACGGTGGCAATGTCATTGTGCTTGAGAAAATGAAAGCAATTGGTGGTAATTCCATCATCAGTGATGGAGGGATTGCTGCGCCGGATACAGAAGAACAGCACGTTCTTGGCATCATCGATTCCTCAGAACTTATGTTTGAGGATATGATGCGCTCAGGTGAGGGGCTCAATGATCCAAAGATCACAAGACTCGTGTGCGAGCATGCTTTGGATGCCTATACTTGGTCAAAGGATGTTCTTAACGTCAAATATATGTCTCGTGTCGATATTTTTGGTGGACATCAAGTACCGCGTTGTTACTCACCCGATCCCCTTTCAGGCTCGACAATGATTCTAAAAATGAAGCGGAAATGTGATGAACTTGGTATTGAGATTCGCTTATCTACCTATGTAAAGTCATTTATTAAAGATGATTCAGATCGCGTCATCGGCATCGAGATCATTGAAAACTATTCACTCAATCAATCGAATGCAGTGATTTCCACTAAACGATATGCATCAAAAGGCATCATTATTGCTACAGGTGGTTTTGCAGCCGACAAACAGTTTCTAAAAAAGATCATCAAAGAAGATTTTTTAACAACAAATAAAAAATCAACAAGTGCTGAGGTCATTGAAGCAAGCATGAAAATAAATGCCGCAACCAAGCATCTTGATCAAATCCAATGGATGCCATGGACCACAGAAGATGAGATTGGTTATGGTAAAGGTGGTTTATTTGGAGATTATATCGTATCTTCATATGGAATCTTAGTGGACTGTAAGAGTGGTAAACGTTTCGTGAATGAATTGGGTAATCGTAAACATGTAACAGACGCCATTCGGATGACGAAGGATGTGATTGGAATTGTAGATGAGACAAGTGTAATCAAAACGGGTTGGAAACTTGAAGATGCAATTAATAAAGGAATTATACAAGTCCATCCGAGCTTAGATCATTTAGCAAGCCATTATTCGATACCAAACGAATCGCTTAAACGAACCATCACGGATTACAATTCAAACATAACACATAAAAATATCGATCCTTTTGGTAAAGTCTATGAAACATGGATGTCCCCTATCGAAACCCCACCCTTTTACACCATGCGAATACGTCCAAAAACACACTATTCGCTCGGTGGACTTGTCACAGACATCGATACCCATGTCTTAGACATCCATGGAAACATCATCAAGGGTCTATTTGCGGTTGGAGAAGTCACAGCACTAACCCATGGCGCAAATCGTTTGGGGAGCTGTTCCGTTACAGAATGTCTTGTTATGGGAAGGATTGCTGGTCGTAAAGTTGTAGAGTATTGATTATTAACGATATAAGTTAAAAAGAGCGAAGGATCATTCGCTCTTTTATTATTCATTCATCAAAATGCAATCAAGAATCGTCTTATCGATCAATCCAGATTCGATTGTTTGATGATATCCTTCAACAACGTTGCGGAATGAAGCAACGCTTGCGTTTCTTTATTAGAGAGTGGAATGGGCAAAATCTTGCGGATACCCTTGCGTCCGACAATACATGGCATCGCCATATAGACATCATCAATACCGCTCTCACCACTTAATAAACCACTGACCGTCAAAATCGATTGCTCATCGCCTAAGATGGCTTCACTGATGCGTCGAACTGCCAAAGCAACGGCATAGTTTGTATACCCCTTGCGATTGATGATCTCATAAGCCGCATGCTTTACTTCATCATGAATGACCGTTTTAAACTCATCACTGCAATCCAAATTATCCGTCTTACAGTATTCATCGATGCTCATCCCTGCAATCTTTGTCGAACTCCACGTAGCGATTTCAGAATCGCCATGTTCACCGATGATATAGGCATGGATGTTGCGTGCATCAATACCGAATTGTTTCGATAATATGGATTTGAAACGTGACGTATCCAAGACGGTTCCCGATCCAATGACACGATCTGCAGGAAAACCTGAAAATTTGTATGTGACATAGGTCAAAATATCGACAGGATTTGATACGACCAAGAAAATCGCATTGGGACTCAATTCAGCCAATCTAGGAACCGATTCTTTGAAGATTGGAATATTCTTATTCAAGATATCCAAGCGCGATTCACCTGGTTTCGGTCCAATTCCCGCTGTAATAATGATCAAATCAGAATTCGCTGTGTCTTCAATGATCCCTGCCGTAATATTCACCGTTTTCACAAAAGCAGCACCATGTGTAAGATCCATTGCCTCTGCTTCAGCCTTTTCACGGTTGATGTCGACTAAAACAATATCACTCGCAAGTCCAGCGTCCATAATGGCAAAAGCCGATGTGGAACCTACAAAACCAGAACCAATGATTGAGATCTTATTTATTTTCACAAGCATCCTCCTATGCTTATCATAGGCTTAGGAACCCTTACTTTCAATCAATATGATGTGTGAATTGGGTGAACTTAAAATTAGATTTCAATCAAGATTAGGATCATAAATAGAAGAATAAGAGGATGAATCTTGAACCGCTTCTTTAAAAA
>DHGC01000009.1:22715-26386 GCA_002402585.1 Erysipelotrichaceae bacterium UBA4808
CAAACCCTTAAACGTTCATAAGAAACACCATTATCTAATCCATTATTCAGTTTCTAAACGTTTGATCAACTTAGCTGGTACACCTCCAACAACGGTATAGGCTTTGGCATCTTTTGTCACAACAGCGACTGCAGCGGTCACAGCCCAATCGCCAATCGTGATACCGAGCAATACCGTCGCATTTGAACCAATCCAAACATTGTTTCCAATATGGATTGGAGCGTAGTGATCTTTACGCTGTAAATGTGACTCCAAGGCATGGTTTACAGTTGCTAGAACAACGTTATGGCCAATCGTAATCCCAGCTTGATCTTGAAATTTACATCCAGAATTAATGAAGACATTTTACACAATCATTATGTTTTTTCCGAAATCCGCATTGAATGGAGGAAACAATCGGAAACTCGGCTCGATCTTCTTACCTGTCAAGATAATCATCAACTCGATGATTTCTTCTGGGCTAGGATAGACGTATTTAGTTCCATACATAATTTGATGGATTCTTGTATCAAATCATTTACGCGTTCTGCTCGTTCCAATTTTATGCTTGGATCGACTGTCTCATTGCGAAACCCTACTAATACTTCTTTTAGCGAAACCATTTTATCTCCTTTTTTGCGTACGATTGTCTAAACTCTATTTAATTATACTGAACTTTGATTTATTTCAATGTAAAACGATTCAGATCACTTCACGATAAATTAACAATTGAAGGATTATGATGAGTTTAGGAGGAGACTGCCATGAAATATACAAAAATAACAATACTATTATTGATTATCCTATTATTCAGTGCTTGTTCATCCTTTTCATCTCCAAAAGAAAGCGATTCGATCATAAACTCTGGTTCAGTATCTGAACAGAACGAAGGAATGGAACCTTCATTCACAAAGGATGAGTTTGGTACAAGCGACCTTGAACAAACCAGTTTATCCAATGAGAAACTAATTCAGACCATTGGCTTAGAGTTGGAAACTAAGGAATACACAAAAACGGTTGAAGCGATCGAAGCATTGGTCAAATCACTCAATGGATACATACAAAACTCTTATGTTCCATTACCACGAAATGAAAGTGAGTTCAGTAATCTTGTTGCTAGCCTTAGCGTCATGATTCCAACGGCACATATTGAGGACTTCATTCTCAAAGCCGGAACATCATCCAACATCGTTAGTGAAAGACGCGAAGTTTATAATGTCACAGATGTCTATCGCGATACCCAAGCACGCATCGTTACACTGGAAGCTAAAGAACTCCGCTTGCTTGAATTGCTTAAGCAATCTGGATCTCTATCGGATTTATTGCTTATCGAAACGGAGTTATCGAATACACGTTACGAAATCGAACGTTTGGAATCTTCGATTCAAGACTATGACAAGCACATTGCATACACACAGTTCAATCTTAGCATTCGTGAAGTATTCGAGTACTCACCCTCTGAAAGAGCTGGCTTATGGGAGCGCATTGTGGAGGAGTTCACAGGTAATGCACAAGGTTTCCTAAGAGCACTGGAATCTGGATTTATCTTCATCGTTTCAACCCTGCCTTTCCTTTTTGTAGAATTGGCATTGTGGTTCTTACCTTTACTCGTTATCTATTTCATCTATCGAAAAATATCAAAAAAGCGAAATGTTAAACAATGGTTCAAACGAAACATTAAATCCGAAAATAAAACAGATGAAGGATCGGATAAGCATTTAGATTGATGATTTGAGTTTGATCCTACTAAAAAATCACCTCGCGAAGGTGATTTTATTTATCATATAAGTTTCGATAAAACCCAGTGACACATAGTAATCATTAAGAATCAATAAACTCAAACCACCGAACTTACACCTTTTTCCATTATGAGATAAGCATCCACAACTTCAATATGCCTAAACCCTAAACGCTCACATAGACGAATACTCTCTGTGTTTCGAACATCAATCTCAGTTCGAATGCGCTTCTTATAAGTTTGGAGAAGTTGTGGCAACACAACATTCAATATTTCCGTCATATACCCTTTCTTTTGAAAGGCGGATGCACAGGTATACCCTAAATCTATATGTGTTTCTTCAAAACTAAGATAGATATCACCAAACATGATATTCGACTCTTTTAAGACGAGCGCGAGTTGTGTCTTTCCAGAAGCAATTGAACTGTTACAAGCCCATTCCACAAAGTCTTGGGCATCCTTTAAACTGTAGTCTTTCCAACCCTGGTAACGTTCAATTTCTTTATCTTGGCGATATGCTAAAAAAATCAAAGTATCTTCTTGACGAAATGATCGCACATAAACACGTTCACTTTCAAATAATTTCGCTTCGATCATGGCTTACCCCTTAGATTCGCTTGACACCAGATAATACGCTTAAGTGTTTGCACTATGATTAATACTATAGCATTTATTGTTAATAGGATGAAATATGTCAGTTAACGTATTCAAATTTTGGCGTACACTAAAGGATTTACATCATAATCATGATATTGTTCAATAAAGCATCATAAAATGTCAAAAGTTTTTTTATTCATTGAAACAACAGCGCTACTTTTGTTTATAATTGAAATTGTTACAAGGAGAAAGCTTAATGTTTAAAAAGATAATAATGATATGTATGGTTTTGCTTTTATTGATTGGCTGCAGTGCGCCTGCTGAAGAAGTTGTTGAAGAGGAAGAAGTTATCGTTGAACCTGAAGTTGAAGTGATTCGCAATCAGTTTGATGGATCCCCTTTAGAAGAAGGTGAAACACAAAAGTATAAGGCTGTAGCGGTATTGATCAATAACTCCGCTGTCGCTCGTCCCCATTACGGTTTGAGTCAAGCCGATGTGGTATACGAAGTGATCAAAGAAGAATACATGGAAACACGCTTCATGGCCATCTTTGAAGGAGAATTTCCGGAGAAGGTTGGACCCTTAAGATCGATTCGTGTTCCCTTCGTTCGAATTTTCAATGAATGGCAAACTGCTCTTGTTCATTACGGTGGTGCTGGATCGGTTGCACAGAATGGTAAGAAGAATCCAGATTCTGTAAATGCACTCGACTTATTGACTAAAATATATGTACCGTATCGATTTGATGCGGTGTCTGGCATCAACGATTCTTACTTTTTTAGAACAAGTGACAAACCTGCTCCACATAATGCTTATATCGCCTTGAAAGATGCTTCGGAGGATTTACCAGATGTTTGGGCTAAGGATCACTTCAAATTTGATGAAGAAGATTTCAGAACCAGTGATGACGTTGCGATTGAGCTTGAGATTGATTATCCAACCACAACACCAAACAAGGTAACGTATAAGTTCGATTCATCTGAAGGCAGCTATAATCGTTTCATCAATGATAAAGCACATGTCGATGCTTTGGATGATACGCAGATCACGGCTAACAATGTCATCGTACAATATGCAGAACACACCAAAGTTAATGGTTATGTGCTTGTTGAATTGAAATATGCTGGAGATGCGGATTATTTCATCAATGGCAAACATATTTCAGGCTATTGGATCAAGGATTTCGAGGATGATTACACCCATTGGTTCACTGATGATAAGGAAGAAATCGTCTTCTTACCCGGCACAACCTATATTCAACTCGTTCCAATTGATTTCGAAATATCTTGGGAATAGTTAATTCAATCCTATTTATAAAAGACCTTTTCAACTTTTGAATAAAGGTCTTTTTTTATT
>DHGC01000075.1 GCA_002402585.1 Erysipelotrichaceae bacterium UBA4808
GAGGATTGACTTGTACTTGAGTGATGCCATTGAACTTTCGTTCAATTGGATCTTCAATCGTTATGATTGCTTTCTTTACATCCGCCAATTGTGCAAGCATGGAGTAAAGTGTTGTGGTTTTACCACTACCAGTTGGACCAGTAACTAACAAAATACCGTGCGGTAACCGCATTGCTTTGTAAATGATATCCTGTGTATACTTGGATAAACCTAAACTGGAAAGGTTATAATCAATATTTCGGTCTGCACCTAGTAAACGAAGTACAATCTTTTCACCATAGGGTGTAGGAAGTGAAGATACACGAATATCAAAGGTAAAGAATTCACTCTTGAACTGAAAACTACCATCTTGAGGTATTCGCTTTTCAGCAATATTCATACCACTAATGATTTTTATACGCGTAATGATCAACTGATGAACATCTGCACTGAACTCGTTGTGGAGTTGCAAGTCGCCATCAATACGATAACGTACCCGTGTAATATTCTCTTCTGGTTCAATATGAATATCCGAAGCATTTTGTTGAAATGCATCAAAAATAAGATTATTAACAAGCTTTACTACAGGCGCTGAATCGACACGCTCAGCCATTGATGCATCATCTGCTGCTTCTATGCTCATTGCATTCGTAACACCGTACTCATCTTTAATGTCATTAATGATTTCATCTGCAGAACGTCTGGAATAAACACGATTGATTGCTTTATCGATTTCAGATAAAGATGACACAACTGTTTTAATCTCTAGTCCAGTGATAATGCTTAAATCTTCTAAACAAGTGAAATCCAAAGGATCATTGGTTGCGATTGTTATGACTCCAGATCTGAGATTTAGAGGAACGATGTTGTATTTACGCGCCAAGTGTTCTGGAATTAGTTTAACAACATCCAATTCAACCTGAAAAAGCGGATTATCAACATGCTCAACCTGTAGCCGCTGAGCTAAAGCTCTCAGAATATCACGTTCACTGGCATAACCCATTTCTGAAATGATGACACCTAAACGTTTTCTTACTACTTTCTGACGCTCTAAAGCAAGATTGAGTTGTTCTGCACTGATAATTTGATCATCGACCAATAATTGTCCTAATCGAACAGCCTTCATTTAATTTCCTCCAAATCAGATTGTTTAACGCTATAATATTAATAAGAGGTCAAGACGATGCAACTTCCCTATCTCATCACTATCTTTGTCTTTGGCGCAATCTTTGGTTCATTCTTTAATGTGGTTATCTTAAGATTACCAAAAAAAGAGTCAATAATCCACCACTCATCCCATTGTCCAAATTGTCAAGTATCCATCAAAGCTTATGATTTGATTCCAATCGTAAGTTATTTTATCCTTGGTGGAAAATGTCGAAACTGCAAACAAGCAATCTCATTCCGTTACCCTTTGATTGAAACACTGACAGCTGTCAGCTTCACACTCGTATACTACGTCTATGGATACACTTACTTCTCAGTCATTGGTATCTTGCTCGCTTCTCTCTTAATCATCATCGCGATGATTGATATCGATACGATGGAAATTTATGATCGTTTTCAAATCATGATTCTCGTGTTGGCGTTTGGTATGTTATTGATATCTCCATTGCCATTACTTGATCACTTGATTGGCTTCTTCATCATCAGTCTTCCCTTTTACCTGATTGCCTATTTGACAGGGGGTATCGGCGGAGGCGATATCAAACTGATCGCGATTGCAGGCTTACTTCTTGGTTTTAAAGCAACACTCATCGCTTTCTTTATCGCGAGTTTACTTGGTGGGTCTGTAGCCATTTATTTACTTATTACGAAACAGAAGAATCGCAAATCGCTTATCGCATTTGGCCCTTACCTGTGTGTTGGTATCTACTTTGCGTACTTGTACGGCAACCAAATCTTTGATTGGTATCTAAACTTCTTCAGCTGATTACTTTCCGCCCTCTGGATGAGGATCTTCATTCGGATCACCTTTACCACTACCACCAGCGATGATATCGCTGGTGTATTCTTTTTCGATATCTTTCGGTAAGAGTTGTTCTAAGGCATAGAGATCAAAGGTGAAACTTGCTGTCGCATCTTCAAAGTTATAAGAAGAGTTGGATATCAAAATGGAAGTTTTCCAATCTCGAACAGCATCTAGAAAATAGACATATCGCGCATAGGTTGTATTCACTTCATAAGTGTATTGCGATAAAACTAATAAGCTCGATGTTGTCGGAATTTCGATTTCTTCTGCCACAACTTCGTGATATTTATCTACGATATCACGAATTGGATAGAACACATCCGAAGGAACCGTATCAATCGCAACCGGACTATTCGCACTCATCTCAACAAAATCTGTATTCGTGATACGCATGTCGTATTTTGTCGTCAATGGAAGCACCCAGTATTCAAACTGTGCTTCATTGATTGGTGATTCAAAAGCATGCAAAACACTGGAAACTTCTATCAACTTGTCATCAAGTTGTTTTTTAAGGTTCGCTTCATTTGGTAATGTTGTATCAATGACCAACTTACGCACTTCGAGTTCACTTAGAACCGCTTTGTTTGCATCAAGCTCATTCAACATCGGTAGAATTAAGAAGGCAATCATCATCCCTATGATTCCAACAAAAGCTAGAATGAATAACAGAAATGCTTCACGTTTTGAAATACGCATCTCAGTTCCCCCCCTTCATCACAACCGAAATCGATCCACTGTAAGTTCCATCATCATTATAGGTATAGCCAGAATACGAAACATCCGCAAAACTAAAAGTCCTTTGTAAATGTATTACGTAATTTGACACATCGGATACATAAATTGTCGAATAGTCTAAAGTTACTGTGTTCGATGCATAATCAATGTTTGTAAACTCAAGCATTTTTGGTTTTTCATAATAAAGTACGTCCAAAATACTTGAGTCAAAACGAGGTTTATAATCAATGACATTCTTCAAAGTGATAGCTTCAGCTTGGATTTCATCCAATTGTTTCAATTGACTTTGTATGCGATCAATATTAATCATTCTTTCCACAATTTTTGGATCTTCGTTGTAAGCACGTATCGACTCGATTTCACTCTTCACATTCATATTGTCCAACCAAATCTTGATTGCGAAAGCACCAGATATCAGAACTGATGCAATCAAAACAATGGTATACACCTGCATCGGTGACATCTTATTGGCTTTACGTTTTTGCTCAGCCTGATAGGCAAGCAATAAATTCATGTCTTGTTTCTTCATGTCCATCACTTCCTTAACAATGTGCCGATGGCATTAATGTAACGATTTTCGTATTTCAGTCCACTCACAGAGTGAGGTTTACCTAGTATCTCACAATCAATCAAGAGATTCTCACTCACCATTTTTTGAACAGCTTCTAACTCATCGTCAATTCCAACCAAAAGAACTTTTTTTGAATCGGTCGCTACTTTTCGCGTATAAGAGAACTGAATCATTTTATTAATATTCTCAACGATCGAACTCATATACTCTTCTGTGCTCGTGTCCCTATAGGATGCGATCTTATTGTTTCTAGAAAGCGCATAAATACCATTTTCGAAAAGATAAAGGCGTAAATGTCCATTCCCGATATCTGCAACAATCAATTGATTGGCACTTTTGATATGTTTACTATATTCAAGTACCTTTAAAATAGAATTGGTAGCAGAGTCGATGGATAATACTTGTAATCTGCATCGTTTAGCAACTTCTAGAACAGTTTCAATTGCTTTATTCTGCATTGCAACTCCTAAAACACGATAATATGAATTGCCATCTGACTCTATATCATTTAGATAAACATAGTCCATGATGTAGTCTGGTGATAGATTCAATGCACTCATCATCTCAGTTCGAACAAGTAACGGTACTTTTCGATCTTCAACTTTTGGAATATTGAGCTCACGATAAATAACTGCTGGATTGTTGATGCAGATGTGAACTTTCTTGTCCTTCATGTTTGCTTCTTTTAAGTGTTGAAGTAACAACGAAGAGAACCCTTCAGGATTCACAATTCCAGCATCTGAAACCCAATCTTCTGGAAACGAATAATGATGCGTTTTTTGAAGACCCACACTTGTCTTAGTCGTGCGAGCCTCCACTAAGTAAACAAAGTCGTTTCGAATCTCAATAGATAAAGCCATATTTCATACCCCCTTCGTTACGCGCCAATGGACTCATACATCGTGAAAATTGGTTGAATGATCGATATTACGATAAAACCTATAATGATGCCTATAACTATAAGCATGATGGGTTCCATCATTGCTATCAATCTTTGAAGTGCTGAATCTGCTTCATTATCAAAATAATCTGCCGTACTATTCAAAATTTCACCCAATGAACCTGATTCCTCACCTATGTAGATCATAGACGAAAGCATTGGATCAAAGGATCCAGTAGATTCAATCGCTTTGGAGATAAACTCTCCTTTGGTAACATCGGTAATGACATCAATAAACTGATCCTCTAAATAAGTGTTGTTAATGACCCTTGATGTGGTTTCTAACATATCAAGGGTTTGAACACCACTTGAGTACAACGAAGCCATTGTTCGCGCTACACGTGCAGAATAAATTGTCTGATTCAATGGGCCAATAACTGGCAACAACAGTTTAAGTTTATCAAATTGAATACGTATATCACGTATGGTCAATGCAATACGAGTCAAGACGATCATAACCAAGATCGTACCAATAATCGCTATCCAATTGGATGTTAAAAAGTTACTAAAACCTAGAATGATTTGTGTTGTCCAAGGAATGTTCTCAACAGGGAACATTCCCGTAATTGTTGGTAAAACAAAGGTCACTAACATCAAAATAACCGCTATGGATACAATCCCCAATATGGCAGGATAAATACTTGCAGTTCTTACTTTATTATTTAACTTCTGTTCTTTTTCATAATGAACGGACATACGACCTAGACTTTGATCTAATGTACCTCCCATTTCACCAGCCATAACCATATTCGTCAACAACTCAGGAAATGCACCTTTTTGAAGCTGCATCGCCTTGGATAAAGAATTCCCCTTTTGAACTTCTTCATAAATATTTCTAAAAATTTTCCGAGCTTTTGTACTATCAGCTTTTGCTTGCAACATGTCCAAAGCTTGTACAATCGGAATTCCTGAAGCGACCATTGTACCGAGCTGACGACAAAATACCACAATACTTTTCATTCTTAGCTTTGTAATAGAATCAGAAGTAGATAATCCTTCTTTGAATTCTAAAAGATATAAGTCTCTACTCTTAACAATTTGACTTAAATCTTTATCATCCTCGGCAGCGATAATATCCTGTATCGTCTTACCCGTTTTGTCTATCGCCACGACTTGATAACTCTTCATATACCCCCCTTTTATTGCTCAATTGTATTGCCTTTAATCAATTCCAGAGTGGGCATACCTCCACCAACCCCTCCTGAAATAGGATCTAAAACTTCAAACGGAAAATTATCGAACGCAACATCATAATAATAGAGGTTTACACCACCTTCAGAATAGAATTGATTGACTATTACTGCTCCATTTATTGAACCGCCTTCAATCAGCTCGAATTTGGCAAGTGGTGCATAGTATAAAGCTACTGCAGAACTTGATCCTCCAGAAATTACAACACTTGTTCCACCAGTAACGACATAACCATCGATCTTGCCACTACCAGAAAGCAATAAATCAAGGTTAGCAGCCATCAAAGATATATAAAAGGTTGCAGCTCCACTTACCTCAAGCTTTATTGGAGTTTTAGTACAAACTTTTTCAACACATTTACGATAAAAGACGGGATCCACAAAAATCTTAACGCGTTCTGGGTTTGTAATATTGCCAACATACCCATTTCCACCAGAATAATTGAAAATAATCTTATCATTAAAAGTTGGTAATGTGTCAAACTCATTAGTGGTAACATGAATTGTTAAAGTGCCTGGACCAGTCACTTGCATTGGCTTTGTTATTTGAAGCTTGTCAACGACAAGCAAAGTATCCTGCTGAACATTTATTGTAAATTTTTCATTGTCAGTGATAATTATGTTTGGCACATAATACGCAGAGTAAGTCGTTGGCAAGTTGTATGTTAGATTACTGACCCATTTTGTAAATGAGATACCATCACTATTTACTCTAAATCCTCCAGAAGTAAAATTAGGTAGCTTCTGAAGTGTATTCTTATTTGGATAACTTGGCATTACGATTGTTGGAAACTCATGAATTTCTTCAAGATATGTGACAGCGTCGATGCCACCTTCAGTAATAAAATCATTGTAACTTGACCAATCGGGGATATCTACAATAGTAGTCTTCACAGTATTGTCCGGTATTTCAACTGCAGGAGCACTTGCCCCCCAATCAAATGAAACTGCTCCAGGTGCAGATGAGTAAGTAGCTATCGGAGCTCCATGTATTTCACCACCGTCTAATGTTATCGAATCCTTTGCCAAAATTGAATTGGATATAATAAATCCATTTCCATTAGATCCTTCTGTATATTTAAACTTATAATTCACAATTAATGTTCGAGAAATATCACCAACAAAACCTTCAGAAGTAAATTGATAATTGGAAAACCCTTGTGCGTCAATCCCTAGAGAGCTAATCAATGTATCAACATAAGACGTTGATCCATTGTTATCTGAAAGAAACTCAGTATCTGAACCGTTTGCAACAATATAAGCATCTATCGCTGAAATAAATTGAGCATTAGTTAGACCAGGACTTGTATTTTTCAAGTTGTTTAACTTTTTCTCAAACTTCTGGGTAGCCATAGTCAGACCGGCCTCAGATACATAAAACGCAGCTGTATGATTCTTAGTTACAATAGAATTATTGAGGTTCGAGTTCGTCATCGCTAACGTTCCACCCATGAGAATTACCAAGACCATAAAAAACAGTATTACGGTCAGTAAAGCCATTCCTCTTTTGTTATTAAGTGCTTCGTTCTTCATCATGTTAATCACCCTTTCTCAAATATATCCTTGTAGACAAATTAACATCTTGATTACGATTATCAACTGTAGAACTCAGCGAGATATCTATAAAAGCACCTGATGGATCCACGTAAACAGAAAAGTTGTCTATATTTTTAGAAATTATAGTTCCATCTTTTTTAACACTGGTTTCATCTAAGCAATATACTGTAGTATCTATATGTGCACATTGTCCACTCGTAGTAACAATTTGACTAGTTGACTTCCTTACATCACTTTCAAAAATAACCGCAACTCGTCTAAGGTCTTCTTGACGCACAATCGCAGAATCCTCGTCAGAGAAGAAATTCAAACCAAAAGAAAAAATTGAAGCAACTACTCCTAAAATAATTCCCAGGATCGCCATAATAATTACTAATTCTATTAAAGTGAAACCCCTATTGCCTAGTTTTCTCATTTCAGTCCTCTAACGCAATAATGGTTTCAATTTGACTCCGATAATCATTTATAGTGCTTGAATTAAACTCATAAGGATGTTTAGTCTCGACTATTAGAATAATTCGAGTAAACCCATTCTCGGGATCATCATGAAAAGCCGAAAGTTTTTGATTAAAATCGATATTTGAAGTGTTTGAATAAGTACCATCAAGTTGAAGTGTAAAACCTAAGTTACTTATCTCAGTTGAGAAATTGGATTGTGTAACTGAGCTTAAATTACTTAGATTAATCAGTTCTTCAATGCTTTGTTGAGCAACATAATTTGCGGACACATTCTCTTTTGAAACTATGTTAGTAAGATTAAGAATTAAGTACGCAGGAAAAACAGAAACCATAATCATACCAAAAATCGCCATAGCAATAATTAATTCAACTAATGTCAATCCCTTTTTGCTTCTCATGATACCTTTAAAGTGAGACCTAGGTCTCTTTCTATCTTTAGTTTATTACTATTATAATCACAATACAATCGAAATTAGGTATGATTCCTAAAAATAAAATACATATGTGTAAATTTTATGTACTAATTAAGTTGAGTTATTTGTCTAACAATGTCTCTAACATGACTTTCACACTACGATTCATCTCTTGCGTGAAGTCCGCTGTGTATTTGCGATAATAAAGATCATCATAATAGTTAAGTTCATTTAATGAATTTGGATGTTCCTTTAGATGATCCTGTATGTAAACTTGGTGATCTTCAGTTGATAATGATAAATAATGATTAGAATGAACGACAAATTTAGGGTCAAAACGCTTGGGTTTCTTACGGTCCAATTGATGTTGGGTAGGATAGCCTATTACAAGCATTCCAATCGGCCACACCGCTTCAGGAAGTTTTAATAGATCACGATGAAACTCATAATTTTCCAAGATATCTCCGATATAACAGGAACCCAATCCCACACCCTGTGCCGCCACAACCATATTCTGTGCACAAATCAACGCATCACTCATCGCCAAAAACATATCGCCTGCTTCAGGTTTACGTGCCGCTGGATCAATGAAAGTCTTCATACCCAACCATGCACGATGATAATCCGCACAGAACACAAACACCAAAGGTGCTTTCGCAATAAAGGCTTGGTGATCGCAACTCTCAGCCAACTGATCTTTGATCGTTTGATCGGTAATATCGATGATGGAGTAAAGGTGCATGTTGCCGGCAGTTGGTGCTTGCATCGCAGCTGAGATGAGCTCTTGTTTCAAATTTCTCGATACAGGCTCATCCGTAAAGACGCGACAAGATTTACGTTGATAAAGATGCTCTAAAATCGTATTCATGGTTATTCCTCCAATAGAATGTTTGTTGTTAAATCAATGCCCATCGCACCCAAGGGTGCTGAGCATAAAATGGATAACACCGCTAAACTCAAAATCAATTCACCCACCGCCAAACCTTGACTCAAAGCAATCGAACCTATGGCCGCTTGTACAGTCGCTTTCGGTAAGAAAGCAATGCTTGTGAAAAGACGTTCCTTGTTGTTCAATGGGGTTTTAATCAGACACATTTGTACACCAATCATACGTCCGATCAAAGCCACAATGATTACCCCTAAGCCAATCCAAGTAATTGAAGTCAACACCTTCAGATTGACCACAGCTCCGACCAAGATGAAAAGAAACAACTCCGCCCCAACCCAAATCTTTGCAAACTTACCCAACAAACGACTTGCGAGAATGGGTTCAAACGCTTGTATCCCCATGCCTAGGGTCATAACCGCAATCAAGCCCGAAAAAGGAAATAACAAAGTGATTTCAGTTTCAAATCCAACCAAGAAGAAACTTAAACTAAATAAGACCAGTACCTTGATGGTATCACGAATATGGATGCGTTTGAATATGAGTGTTAAGAGATATGCAAAGCCAAAACCACACCCAATTCCTGTTATAAGCGATACGGGAAGTTTGTATAAGATATCTAAGTCAAAGGTTTGACCTTTGAGAAGTCCAATGAATGAAGTAAATAAGACAATGACAAAGATATCATCCACACTGGCCGCAGCCATGATCATTTGAGGAAGCTTGTGTTTCTGCCCTTTATTGATCTGTTTAAGATGAATCATACGCGGCACAACCACCGCGGGTGATACAGCCCCTAAAACAGAGCCCAATAAGGCCGCTTCAAGTAGACTTATTTTAAAGACGATTGGGGCGATTAGAAGAATCGTCAAGATTTCAAATGTGGCTGGTATAAAAGACATCAAAAGCGCAGGGCGTCCAATTTGCTTCAAATCCTTCAAGTCAAGATTAAGTCCCGCTCTAAGCAGAATGACAATCAAGGCAATCTGTCTTAGTTCAGGCGATA
>DHGC01000004.1 GCA_002402585.1 Erysipelotrichaceae bacterium UBA4808
GTGAATAAATTTACAAGGCACTTGTTATTTCGACTCAAAGAAGATGACATCGTTGGGTTAAGTGCACAATGTTCATATTTTCTGTTCTTGTCTTTATTTCCATTTATCATCTTTTTATTCAGTTTATTGAGTTTAACGAATATACCTCAATCTCAATTAATGAATCTTTTGTTTAGTTTTTTTCCAACGGATGTCGCTCGTGTCACAAGAAGCATCATTGAAGATATTTTAAGCACAGGTAATGCGACGCTTTTGACAGCCGGTGCATTAATGACTGTTTGGAGTTCATCAAGGGGCATCAATGCAGTTCGTAAGGGTTTATACAAAGCTTATCGTAAAGTCGAGAATCGGTCTATCTGGCAAGTTATGATCGTTAATTTGATTTCTACAATGGGTTTGGCCTTAATATTATTTATAATGATTGTCTTCTTGGTGTCGGGTGAAGTTCTTGGAAATCAATTATTTAGAATTCTAAGCATTTCTAGTACATTTGAATTTGTGTGGAATCTTATTCGAATACTTGTACCGCTTATTACAATGGCTTCTGTGTTCTCTGTGTTGTATGTCTTGATTCCTTTTCGAAAAGTGAAATTCAATGAAGTTTTTCCAGGTGTCATTTTTACGATGGTCGCTTGGCTTACGATTTCCTTGTTGTTTTCATACTTCGTTAATAACTTTACAAATTATGCCAACATCTATGGCAGTATCAGTGGAATCATTGTACTGTTGGTTTGGTTGAATTTAAGTTGTTTGTTCTTGTTGCTGGGTGGTGAAATCAACGCATCTGTTGCTTATTTTAATGCTTTAGATATGGATAATAATGCGATTACTGACAATATGTAGTTGAGGATAGAATACATTATTTACCCATCTAAATGCTTTTGTTAAGGGCACATTCAATAAGACCTGAAATTTCTATTTCAAGTGTATAAACTACAATGGATTTGACGCATTAAAGGCCTTTTAATCTAATTTAAATGATACATATAATAATGCATAATAAATTGAACAAAATAATATGCTATGATAAAATTCTTTCAAGAAAGTAGGTGTGCTATGACTTCAATTCTTGAAAAAAATAATGGACTTGATAAAGTGTCCGCTACAGATGTGCGTCGTCGCTACGCAGAGTTCTCAAATATTGTGCATGCGAATGATCGACCGATAGAAATCACATTGAATGGGAAAGCGGATTTGATTGTTATGAAACCAAGTTTTTATAATGCTTTAATGGATGTCTTGGAAGACTATGATGATCAGTTAAGAATTTTTAAGCTCTTAACTGAGAAGCAAGACGAACATTCAATTCTGTTTGATGATGTATTTTCAGATGAAGAACGAGGTGAATTCGCGGAGATGTCGATTGACGACTTATTGAATCAATAAAATGCGAAAAGTTGAAATTACTAAGGATTGCTTAGCGGATATTCATAAATTAGATAAAGGGTGTCGCCAATGGGTTATGTCGATCATCGACTATTTGAAAGATGAGAATCATTCCATCGAGATGATTGAGCAACATTTTCCGATGTTGGCAGGTGGTCTGCATGGCTTTCGCAAAGCGAAGCATCGAGGCTTAGGATTACGAATATTATTTAGATTTGTATCCAATAAACGGATTCTTGTTACGATTGATCGCAGTTTTGGAGATTTGACGGTGGATGAAATAATCCAGTTATTTGCAGTAGGACATCGCGATAAGATTTATGATGTTATTAGAAAGCGCATCAAGTAAAATAGCGGCTAATTTAATGGTCATTGAAGTTTTGATGATACAATTTGAATGTATTGATATATCCAAAACTAGAGAGGGACCTATGCACATCACCATTAATGAAAAAGGGCAAGCGATTGCACCGAAAACTCAGACCATGACAGAAGAAGCATTTAATCCTATTGATCACACTGAAATACGGTGGATGGGGAATGCAAGTATCTTTATCAACTGTCGAGGGACTTGTATCATGATCGATCCATTATTGGAGGGCTTCGACATGCCTTTACTTTATGAGATGCCAATTTTGGCTAAACAAGTGCCAAACTTGGATGCGGTTTTGATTACACATCTTGATAATGATCATTTTAGTCGACCGACTCTTAAAAACATGAAAGAGGTGACAAGTGCTTTCCATGCGCCGCATTTTGTGGCGGAAGAGATGCATAAAGAAGGACTTGAAGGCATTGGACATTCCATTGGGGATACGTTCAATGTGGGTTCCTTAGAAATTACCTTAACACCTGCGCAACACAATTGGCAAAGTGCTTTGACGAAGTACAATTATCGTGAATGGAAAGAAGAAGATTACTGTGGTTTTTGGTTGAGTTGTGAAGATGGGACGATGTGGCTGCCAGGGGATTCGCGCTTGTTGGAGGATCATCTTAAAATGCCCCAACCCGATGTCTTGTTTTTTGACTTTTCAGACAATGATTGGCACATGACTTTGGATGGAGCGGTTAAATTGGCGAATACTTATCCTAAAGCGGAATTGATCTGCATCCATTGGGGCAGTGTGGATGCGCCAACGATGTCACCATTCAATGGAAATCCTGAAGTGTTGTTAGAACGTATCACGAATCCGGAGCGCATCAAAGTTTTAGCCCCTGGTGAGGTCTATAACCTGAAGAATAATTAAACACAAGCCAGACTGACTTGTGTTTTCTTTAGGGTTCCAATATTTTGATGGATTCCGCATATCGATGGAGTCGTTCGATCACTTTGTCATCGATGATATCCAAGCGGGAATCATCACTGTTGTGCTTGAGGTCAGCCAATTTCACAACACGTGCGAGCTCGTTGGTTTTAATGCGCTGGATGTATGTGATGTAGTCATCAGAATCATCATGTGTAAGCAAACGTAAAGCGGTCATGATAGAAGGTGAGAAACCGAGTCTTTCGATGTCTTTAAAGGTGTATGAACTATCTTCCACGGCATCATGTAGGAGTGCTGTAATGATGGCTTCTTCTGTATTCATTTGTGTCGCGAGATAGAAGGGATGATCGATATTTGGTAAACCAGCTTTATCCACTTGATCTTTATGTGTATTGTAGGCAAGTATCAAGGCTTTATTGATCATTGGTGTATAGAACATAGAAAGACCTCCGTTCAGTTTATTATAAACGATTGTTTAATTCATTGACTTAAGTAATAAATGGGATACTATTAGATTGTATACAACCTAATGGAGGAACTATGAGTCTATATCAATTCAGTGTTAAAGATGTGAAGAAGAATCAAGTTAGTTTAAAGGATTATGAAGGTAAGGTTTTATTGGTGGTGAATACGGCTACGGGTTGTGGCTTCACACCGCAATATGAAGGACTTGAAACTTTGTATAAACAGTATAAAGATCAAGGTTTGGAAATTTTGGATTTTCCCTGTAATCAGTTCATGAATCAAGCGCCTGGGACGGATGCGGAGTTAGCAGAATTCTGTCAGTTGAAATTTGGTACGAGTTTCAAGACCTTTGCGAAAGTGAATGTGAATGGTGAAGATGCGGATCCTTTGTTCAAGTACTTACGTAAAGAAGCACCCAGCGAACATGAAGATGAAAAAGCGAACGCATTTAAGAAAGTTTTGAATGATTTGAAACAAAGTTTTACAGGCGATTCCATTAAGTGGAATTTCACGAAGTTCTTGATTGGTCGTGATGGCAAGGTCATTGCACGTTTTGCGCCCACGTTTAAACCAGAAGCTTTGGAACCTTTCATTCTTGAAGCTTTGCAGTAAGATGGATGATCATTTAAAGCTGGAGAATCAGCTCTGTTTTGCGCTGTATACCAGTGCGCGTACGATCGTGCGTAAGTATAAACCATTTTTGGATCCTTTAGGTTTGACCTATACGCAGTATATTGCGTTACTTGTGCTGTGGGAACAGGATGGCATCAGTATAAAGGACTTAGGTGAGCACTTGATGTTGGATTCAGGTACGCTTACCCCCTTGGTTAAAAAGCTTGAGAAACAGGGTTTATTGAAGCGTGAGCGTGGTCAAAGTGATGAGCGTTATGTATCCATCGTATTGACGGAAGAAGGTCGTGCTTTGAAACTAAAGGCAAGTGATGTGCCATTTCAAATCGCTAAGCATTTACATTTGGATGAAGCAGAAGGTTATGCGTTGAAACAAAGACTGGATCAGTTCATTTTAGACAATAAACATCTCGATTAGGAAGCCTTGCTTCCTATTTTCATAGAATCGTCACAATTAAATTCAATGCATTTGATAGAATTAGAGGTGTTGAGGGAATCAATGGAAACAAAGCGATTAGATGTGCATCCAACACAACATTTGGAACTTCCGTGTGTGGTCTTGTTGACACCGAAAAGTGAATTGATCATATTGAAGGATACGATGACGATCCGTCAAGCACTTGAAAAAATGCGCCATGCCTCGTATACGGCAATGGCGGTACTGGATGATCGTGGTCATTATGTAGGAACCGTGAATGAAGGGGATTTTCTTTGGTATCTCTTGAATACAGGACAGACACAAACTAAGGAATTAGAAGATGATCCATTGCGATCCATCGTACGCCTAAATTGGAATCCATCCATCTCGGGTGATGAACCTGTGGCTTCCGTACTTCAGCGTGTCATGGACCAAAACTTTGTGCCTGTGGTGGATGATCGAGGCATGTTCATGGGAATCATCACACGTAAATCTGTTATTGCATTCACAATGCGCCATATGCAAAGTAGTACTGTAAGTTAAAGTGTGGGTTTGAGAAATCACGCTCTAAAGTTCAGTGTGGGTAAAGAGAAGACTAATCAAAGGTCTTCTTTTTTTTCTTTGTGTTTAGAATTCTTTTGTCAGAGGAAATGTGCCCAGTAATCGCATAGAATATCTTGGGATTCAAAGCATAAAGAACACGTTTTCGAAAGCGGGTAAAGTTTTGTGAGC
>DHGC01000064.1 GCA_002402585.1 Erysipelotrichaceae bacterium UBA4808
ATCCAAAACATGAAGGACTGGATACGCAAGAAGGTCGCAGCTGTGTGACGGCTGACTTCCGTGACATTATATAAAAGAGGCGCAAAGAAACTGCTGATGAACATCAGAATACCAAATAAAGCCGCAAGCATCACCGAGAAGCGAATCAAACGATACGCATTCGAGCGCGCTTCATCTAACTTGTTGGCACCAAGGACTTGTGACACGAAGACCGTCGAAGCAACCGCCATCCCTCCAAACAAGGTGAAAAACAAATCCGCAACCGTACCTGAAATCGACATGCCCGCCATGACTTCCTTGCCACGGGTGCTATAGAACATAAATAAGATGCTCATGCCACTGGACCAGAAGATTTCATTGACCGTCAAAGGAATCGCTTTGATGGTGATGATCTTAATCAATTTACGTGAAATTTTAAACAAGTCTTTGATATACGTCTTGAACATGAACGGCAAGCGTTGCGTCACAACCAAGAAGATCACGACTTCCAAAACACGAGCGATGATCGTCGCATAGGCAGCCCCTGCAACACCCATTTTAGGGAATCCAAAGTGACCAAATATCAAGATATAGTTGAATACGGCATTGGTTAGGATGGATGCGATTGAAGAATACAAAGGGATCTTCGTTTCACCCATGGAACGCATCGCGTTGGATATCGTCATGGACAAAGCCATCGGAATATAAGTCAAGATCGCAATCTTGATATAGATCGATCCCATTGCGATGACATCGACATCGTTCGTGAAGAAACCTAAGATCTGTTCAGGAAAGAACAAGCCCAACAACACAAACGGTGATACGATCACATACGCAGAAATGATACCATAGCGGAAGGTCTGTTTGACATGTTCCTCGTCCTTAGCTCCGAAGTATTGGGCTAAGAAAATGGACATGGCTCCACCTACACCGAAAATACCAAAAGTCGCAATCATGTAGAAACGATTCGCTGCCGCAACGCCTGCGATCGCCGCATCCCCCAATTGACCTACCATGAGATTATCCACAAGGTTGACGGAAGATGTGATGAGTTGTTGGAGCATGAAAGGGACTGCAATAGCCAATACTTGGAGATAGAAGTGTTTGTTCTCTTTTAGATTAAGCATAATCCCTCTTTTCGTAAAACAAAAGCCACTCGAGAGTGGCTTCATTGTTTATATGGTGGAGCTTATCGGGCTCGAACCGATGACCCCCTGCGTGCAAGGCAGGTGCTCTCCCAACTGAGCTAAAACCCCATACAATCGATGGTGGGCCTGAATGGACTCGAACCAACGACCTCACCCTTATCAGGGGTGCGCTCTAACCACCTGAGCTACAGGCCCATTCCACAATCGATGCCATATAAATATACCAAACCCACTTTTAAATGTCAATATAAAATCAAGTAGTTTTCAAACTGTTTCAAGTGAAGCCATTTCACTCGAATATATCCTATCGGTAAAGCTTTTCGAATGCAAATCATTGTTTAAAATATATCCCATTTTCACATTTTATCGCATCGATCCACGCTCGCCTTTTCAAGATTGAGATGCTACAATAACATCGTTGAAAATGATTGAATCGAAAGGAAACTTATAATGAACGAAGTCTTAAATACGATCGCAAACCGTTATTCTTGCCGCAGTTTCACCAACCAAGCCGTAGAAAATGATAAAGTGGAAGCCATTGCCTTAGCCGCCCTACAGGCTCCCAGTGCTGTGAACAAACAACCTTGGCAGATCATCGTCATCAAAGACAAAGCCTTGATTGAAGAAATGGATGCCTATGGCATGACGCAGTTGGATGAAGCGAGCTACCAGCGCATCATGGGGCGCGGTGGCAAGCTGTTCTACAATGCACCGCTTATGCTTGTCATCGCTAAGAATGGCAATAAGGATCTTGATTGTGGAATCGTGACACAGAACGTCACACTTGCCGCAACATCTTTGGGACTTGGAAATGTCGTTTGTGCCTTGGCTGGATTCGCATTTAACAATGATAGCTATAAGAAAAGGATCATTCCTGAAGGCTACGAATTTGCAATCTCTGTTTTGATTGGTTATCCGACCCATCCAAATGGTAAAGCACACGAAGTCGATCTCAACAAGATCACTTATATTGGTTAGTCAAAGGGCAATCGCCCTTTTTCTTTTTCTCAAATAGGCAAACAAAAACTCCCATGAGGGAGTTTTTGAGTTGTTGATCAATGAGTTGATTAACGTTTCGAGAACTGTGGAGCTCTACGAGCACCTTTAAGACCGTATTTCTTACGTTCCTTAGCACGTGGATCACGTGTTACGAAACCAGCAGCTTTTAAAGCTGGACGGTATTCAGGCGATACTTCCATAAGTGCACGTGTGATTCCGTGACGCATAGCGCCGGATTGACCCGTGTAACCACCACCTTGAACATTGATTTTAACATCGAATGCCGCTAAGGTTTCAGTCAATACTAACGGAGAGCGAACGATCATTCTTAAGGTTTCAAGTGGCAAGTATTCATCTAAAGTTTTATCATTAACCGAGATGATACCTGTTCCAGGTGTTAAGTAGACACGTGCTACAGATGATTTACGACGTCCAGTACCTAAGTAAGTTACGACGCT
>DHGC01000074.1 GCA_002402585.1 Erysipelotrichaceae bacterium UBA4808
AGATTTGGAGAACTTTCCTATAAGACGTATAAAACGATTTTTACTCATCCTTCATGAGTTTGCGGGCTTGAGCCAAGACCATTCCACCATTCATGGTGCCATAGGCAACATCATTGATGGCTTGAACCGGACATGGGATTTTTTCTTGTAATTCTTTAACACGGAAAGCGATTTGTGGGCCAACCAATACAGCATCCGCATCTTGAGCGTACTGAGGATTGGTCGCTGCAAATGCTTCAATGTAGCAATCATAACCCACTGCCTTTGCCGCATCTCGCATCTTGAGGACCAATAGACTGCTGGACATCCCTGCCCCACAGAATAATACAATTTTCTTCATGAGCACCTCATTTCACCAATCATTATGTCACAGTATTCACAAGGTTTCAACGCTTTACAGCTTTCTATACTTTTAGTGCAAAAAAGCTTATAATGACTGAAAGAGAAGTCACCGAAAAAGGAGAAAATATGGAATACATCGGATATATTTTACTTGGCTTAGTCGTATTGATTGGCTTATATGTCATGGGTCAATACAACGGACTGGTTACCCTCCGCAATCATGTTGAAGAAGCGTTCTCTACGATGGATGTTTATCTAACCAAACGCTATGATTTGATCCCAAACTTAGTTGAAACTGTAAAAGGTTATGCCAAACACGAAAAGGAAACCTTTGAAGCGGTTATCTCTGCTCGAAACAAAGCGGTCAATGCGACAACGATGGAAGGCAAGATTGAAGCTGAAAATCAAATGAGTGGTGTTTTAGGTCGTCTGTTTGCTTTAGCTGAAGCGTATCCTGAATTGAAGGCCAATGTTAATTTTTTAGATCTACAGAATCAATTGAAAAGCGTTGAAGAAGACATCGCGAATGCTCGCAAGTATTTCAATGGCGTGACCCGACAATACAATACTCGCATTCAAGTTTTCCCAACCAACATCATTGCTGGTATCTTCAATTTCACTAAGAAGCCATTGTTTGAAGTTGCGGATGAAGCTCAACGTCAAAACGTTAAAGTATCATTCTAAAAAGGGGCCAACCCTTTTTTTTGGAGGTTTCATGAAGAAAATCTGGTTCATCTTACTCTTCTTGGGTCTAAGCTTCCTTCCTGTCAAAGCACAGGAACCTGTGGAGATCACCCACTTCAATACCAACATCGTCATCAATGAAAATGGTCTGATGCAAGTCGATCAGTTTTTGGATGTTCAGTTCAACGAGGATCGTCATGGTATTTATGCTTACATCCCGCAAAGCTATGACATGGTTTGGAACATTGATAATCAAGAGATTGAAAAATCTTATTACTTCCCTGTCCGTAAAGTCAGAGTCATCGGGGATCCTTATGAAATTGAAACTGACAGTTATAACAACGTCGTGATCAAGATCGGGGATGCGGATGCGTATGTTTATGGTCCTAAGTCTTATCACTACAGCTATACGTTACAGTTAAGAGATTTGGATTTGGATGGTCTTCAAGCTTTGTACTTCAACATTGTTGGTGATGGTTGGCAAATCCCAATTCAAAAGACAAGTTTCACCATCACCCTTCCAAAGGCATGGCCTGAGGATATTCAATTCTATACAGGATATTATGGGGACCAAGGGGTTGCGGATATTCAGCCCATCATCAATGGGAACACGTTAACGGCTAGCTACGATGTCCCATTGATGACCTTTCAAGCATTAACGATTTATGCGCCTCTATCGAATGATTTCTTCACGTTCATCCCACCTACGGATTTCAGTATGTTCATTCTGGGTTCGTTGATTGGTTTATTGCTTTTAACTGTATTCTTGTATTTCAAGTATGGTAAAGATGATTTGGTTGTGGAGAGTGTTGAATTCAACCCAATCCCTGGTTTGAGCAGCGCCCAAGCAGGCTTCATCTACGATGGCTTTGTGGATAACAAGGACATTCTTTCCTTGATCATTGAATGGGCATACAAAGGCTATTTAACAATCACAGAAGAGGAAAAAGATGATTTCACTCTAACCAAGTTGAAAGACTTGGATAATACTTCGATTCGTGCAGAACAAGCACTCTTCAATGGATTGTTTAAATCCGGTGATATCGCCACAAGTACCTCTTTAAAGAATACCTTCTATGCCTCCATTGCGAACGCAAAGAATGATATCTATCGATATTTCCAAGGAAATAAAGAAAGACATATTTATTCCAACACCGCAAGTGCCTTGAAAGTCATCTTCGCCAGTCTTTGTTTCATTCCATTCGCTTTACTCTTTGCGAATGCTTATTATCAAATCAGTTACCAAGGCACAATCTCTATGATTATCGCTGGCGCAATCTTTGTGTTTGGTTCCTTGATCTCCGCTTGGTTGATCTATGTGGTCAAACGGTGGTCTTCACAAAAGTCCGCATTAAATATCTTGAGTGCGATTGGTTTGTTTATGGTCGGTGGTCTTTATATCATCGCCACCTTCGCATTAGCGATCTACTTTAAAGTCCCTGTTTGGACTTATGCTTTCACGCTCATCCTTACACTCATCATCTTGGCTTTAGTCAGCGTCATGGATCGTCGCACAGAATTGGGTATTCATTACTTAGGTAAATTGATTGGCCTTAAACGTTTCATTGAGACCGCTGAGAAAGATCGTCTTGAAATGATGGTTCATGATGATCCAACTTACTTCTATAAGATTTTGCCTTATGCGTATGTCTTGAATGTATCCGATGTGTGGTCCAAAAAGTTTGAAAGCATTTCGATCGAACAACCGGACTGGTATGTTGGATCAACACCACATCTTAATTCCTACCT
>DHGC01000106.1 GCA_002402585.1 Erysipelotrichaceae bacterium UBA4808
CTTCGAACTCTTTCTGTAAAGTCGAAGCAAAATCAAAATAGGATTCATTTGCGATGACACAAAGTTTGTTGTAATTCATATCCAACACACGTTCGCCGGACTGATCGACGCATAAACGTAAACCACGTCCAATCTTTTGACGCTTTGTCATGGTGTCTTTAGACTCAATCAAAGTACATACTTGAAAAACATTGGGATTATCCCAACCTTCTTTCAAAGCCGAATGAGAAAATAGAAAACGCTTAGGTTCATCAAGACCAAGCAATCTTTCTTTATTCACCATAATCAGGTGATACGCAGACTCATCATCTGCTGTATCACCTGACTTTGAATTAACATACTTCCCTTTTTTATCCATTGAAAAGTATCCGTCATGGATTTCGGAAGCGTTAAAGTTAATATGCGGAAATAAGTCCTTTAGATACTTAAATTGATTATTAATCAAGTAGTCATATTCTTCTTCGAACCATTGAGCATAATCTCCTTTGGAAGTTGTCCCATCATCGTTGTACAAACGATAGTTTTTTACTTCATCTAGGAAGAACAAACTTAATACTTTTATACCTTTAGACAGATAATGTTTTTCTTTCTTAAGATGTTGGAAGATTGTTTCACGGATTTGTGCACGCTTCAAGATTGTTGGGTTTGATTCATTGATACTTTGACCAATCTTCAAGATCTCACCATTCAAAAACTGAATACTCTCATTACCCTCGAAACCATCGATGTCATCCACAATGAAATTCTGGTCTTTATAATAATCAAGTTGACCTGAACTTTCCCATAGATCACTACCCACTCTTACCGTAACTTTACTTCGTTTGATTTCCTTATTCTTCGATAATTGATTGATTTCAACCACTGCTGAATAACCATTCTTAACATTAACAGAAACAAGTTTGACAAATGCAAGGTGTGTTGGTTGGTCTTCTGTAATAGAAGATACTTCAATGTGTTTAACGAGATTTTGATGATACGCATCTACAGGTGTCAAACGATACATCATGTTAAACTCTTTACCTTTACGGTACGTGGCGGAATATCGTAGCTTTGCAAGAGGTCTTAATGTATCAATCGCTTCACTAGATTTCGGTGTGTTATCCACCGATTGGGGCTCATCAATGATCACAATTGGATTTGTACTCGATATCAGATCAATCGGTTTGTTTCCTGATAAGCGATCATTGGGTCGATTAATGATATTTTCACTCTTTTTAAAAGCATCAATGTTTATGATCATGACTTCAATATTTGAACTTGTCGCAAAGCTCTGAACTCGCTCCAATCGATTAGAATCATAGATGAAGTAGTTATAAATCACATTGTCATAATGTGCTCTAAAATGACTTTCAGTGATTTGAAAGCTCTTATAAACCCCTTCTTTGATTGCGATACTCGGGACTACAATGATAAACTTCGTCATCCCGTATAGTTTATTTAGCTCTAGGATTGTTTTCGTATAAACATAGGTCTTGCCTGTACCGGTTTCCATTTCAACTGAAAAATCTCTACTAACCAATGAAGTCGACATACGAATGTTGTTTTCATCTTGGATCTTTCGGACATTCTGCAAGATCTCACTATTCGTTAATGTTAACTTATTCGAAAAGCCAGTTAGATACGACACGGCTTGGCCTTCCAATGAAAACCCACTCACACTCCCTAATCCTTGTGAGATATCGATGGTGAACTGCGACTGTTTGATCTCCATCCCTTCAAAGATTCTTACAATTGAATTCACCGCATCTGTTTGATACGGTTGTATGCTAAATTTCAGCTCCATATCATATCACCTAGATCGTCGCGACTTTCTCAACACCAGCCGTCTCTAATCGTTTCATCGCATTGATTTTATCATTGTCTGATTCAAAACCACGTTCATCAAAAATAACCTCTCTTGGCTTCAACATTGCGATTTGAATGATATCTTCTTCAGTGATGGAATTGTTAATGAACACGATGGTTTGATTCATCGCAACACTAAACACTTCTTTTCCATTGATATTCAAAACATCTACTGGTTTATCAAATACTCCATACTTCAATAAAATCTCATATAAAATATCATGACTAGAGCGTTCTGAAACAAAAACTTCTTGATTAAAGATGTTATCTAAATCTTTTGAAGAACTGTCAAAGGTTGAAAAGTTGCTGGTATCTAGTTTGAATACTTTAAACCCGATATCTAACTTATTGGGATCGATTGAATCTTCAAGCATTCCTTGATTCTTTTGTTTTTCAACCAGTTCATTTCTTATTTTATCGCCAGCCCTTCGAATCCGTTCTTTACCAATCTCACAAATATTCTCATATCCTGCTTTGTAAGCTTCTGATTTTTCATCTGTCTTCTCAGGTAGTTGAACCATGATGAACTTACGATTCCCACCATCTTCAGCATTGAGTTGCATGACTGCATGGGCGGTTGTTGCAGAGCCAGAGAAAAAATCAAGAATAATTGGTGATTTTTCAATAATTGTTGAAATCTTTATTAAATGACTTATCAAGGATGATGGTTTGGGGAAATTAAAAACCTTTTGATCAAGAATTTCCATTATTTCTTTTGTGCCATCCTGTGATAAGCCGATTTGATCTGGCAGTTTTGTACTTACTGAAACATATCCAAATTCTTCGCCGCCTTTCTTCTTATCATCTGATAGAAAATATCTAAAAACTGGCTTACTTATTTTAAGAAAGTCATAGTCTCCAGGAAATACAATTCTTTTCTCTTCTAAATATTTATTAATTGTATCTTTCGTAATTCTCCATGTAGCATTGGAATTCGGTTTATAAACTTTCCCATTCTTAGGATCAACTATATCAAAAAAACTATTTGGTCTTTCACTGGCAGTTGTTTGCTTAGTCAAATCATGAATTCTCCATGCGTCATTTGGAAAATCTGGAGAATCATAATATCTTCTGCCTTTCCAATCTATCAAAGCTTTGTATTTACTGCTTTTTGATAAAGAAATTATCCACTCATAATCTTGAGAGATACCAAATGGAACATCAGATTTTGCAGTTCTTTTTCTCCAAGGAAATGCTGCAATAAAATTTTCTTCTCCAAACATCTCAATGCATATCTTCTTTAAGTTCTCAACTTCGTTATCATCAATACTAATAAAGATCACCCCATCTTCAGAAAGTAAATTCTTCGCCAACATCAACCTCGGATACATCATATTTAACCAATCAGTATGATATCTTCCACTAGTCTCAGGATTAGCTCTTTGTGCTTGATTTGTTTGTTCCTTGTAGTTTTTGATACTATCTTTGAAATCATCTTTATAAACGAAATCACCCCCTGTATTGTAAGGAGGATCAATGTAGATCATCTTGATCTTGTTATGGTAAGATTTTTGAAGGAGTTTAAGAACTTCTAAGTTATCCCCTTCGATATACAGGTTCTCAGTTATATCCCAGTTCTTACTTGATTCTTTATTAGGTCTTAGAGTACCTGTAGAAGGACGCTGAGCAAAACGAATCGAATCCGATTTACCATTCCAAGTGAACTGATAACGTTCATTACGAGCTTCAATTTGTTCACCCAAGATGAGTTTCAATTGATCAAAATCAATCTTTCCTTCAGTTACGACATTAGGAAATAACTCTTTGATCTTCTCAATGTTCTCCTGGGTGATATCGACACTTTCCATCGATAATTTTTCCATTCTTAATTCTGACATATGGCCTCCATAGTTTTTTTCTGTAAGTTCTCAAGACATTGTTTATCTTTTTTAATCTGCATGTGCAAGTCCATACGTCTTGATAGACTGTTCTCTTTACGGTACAGTTCTTCGTTTTGGTTAATTGCGGTTTGTAACTGCTTTATTTCTTTAGTCCAGCTCAGAAGCATTTGAATATCAATATGAATGCTAGGGTATAGATTCAAATCATTGATGATAGTACTTAACTGGATGGCATCTGAGATTTTCATATAATACTCTTTGAGATGCGCCACACGGATTCTTTGATAATCGAGTTGTTGGAAATATTTAATCAAATCATTTGACTTACTTAGAACTGGACTGATGATGGTTTCATCGACTGTCGTTAATTCCGAATCATTTAAATTGATACGCTTTAGTGCACTTGAGAGCTGAAGTTTATCATCCTTCTCACAAAAGAGAATGGTAGGATTTGGAAACAATGAATGCAAGAGTTGATAAACTTCTTGGCTTAACGGAAACACTTTACTAACGATTTCTAGCATGAAGAATACTTGATAGATTTCAACAGTATCTTGAAATGAACGAATCCGCGATGTCTCTTCATCTACTAAAGCCACAAGCATTAAAGAAGAAATATTCTTTTCAATCAATTGTTTCTGCCGTAGCGTACTATGTTCACCCAACTTTTTTAATGGTATTCGTTTTTGAACCAAGCATGCTTTTGGTAAATTCAAAGTCTCTAGCCAATTCATGCGATCACCATAAACGTTACCAACTCAAAGTCACTTAAGCCAGAGACTTGTTTATCAATCAATGATGTTTTCCCGAGTTTAAATAGTGAATCAATACCCTTTTCTTCGACTTTTCCCTGAATATCGAAAACAGCCTTCTCTAAGAGATCCGAATAATGGTGCATGTCGTTTCCATTCTTCGTGTCTCGATTGAATTGATCGACAAGAACAGGAATCGGTTCCTTCTTACCCACTGCCATCAATTTAAGGGCATCAAGGATCTTCTTTGGATGATCATGACCATACAAAATAGATCCATCATCTTTGACATAGACCAAATGGAATGGATAGAGTGAATTGTTTGCAATCACGTCACGATCAAACTTACGTTGTTTCAAACAATAGACAACCCCTGGTTCAAATTCTTCTTGAATGATTTTCGGAATATCCGTAATCGCATGGACACCCGTAGGATAAGCTTCAAGGACATCGGGATTTGCTTTCATGAATTGATCCAAAGCCATTAAGAACTCATCAAGTGTCAAATCCGTGATAGAAATACCACCACTCAAATCCTCTAAATCCACCACATCATTTTGGAGTTGTTTCAATTGTTCACTTCGATACTTCAGATTCTTACTTTCATCACTTAGAAGATCATCTTCACCCGTAGCGGTTATATCCACCATAACCATCCGATCACGAACACGGTTTTCTAGATTGATGTACTCATCCAATTCCATGTTTGGCCAAAAATTGACCAACTGGATTTGCTTATTGGTAGAGCCAATACGATCGATTCGACCAAAACGTTGGATAATTCGAACAGGATTCCAGTGAATATCGTAATTAATTAAGTAGTCACAGTCTTGTAAGTTTTGACCTTCACTGATACAATCCGTCGCAATCAGTAGGTCAATTTCTTTAATGTTTTGATTCATCTTACTCGATTTCGGTGAAAAATAAGCAAGTATTTCCTCAAAGCCACTTCGCATGTTTGGTATATTAGACTTAACTAAGCTTGAACCTGTAACGATACCCGTATGAATTCCATGTGTTTTAAGAAAGTATGCTTCAATATGTTCATAAAGATAGACGGCTGTATCACTGAACGCGGTAAAGACGATGACCTTACGATTATGCTCATTGATTGGATTTAATATTTTTTGTTCGATTTGCTCAATCAAACGTCTCAATTTCGCATCATCATGCGGTTGGACCGAACGCGCTTGTCTCAACATGGATTCGATGATTACTTTATCTTGTTCTAAGTCATCACGATATTTGATCTGATCCATATCTTTCAACTTGACCTTGATGGTTTTACCGATTTCAAGTTCATCAATATCTTCATCGTCCATATCTTCCAAAAGCTCACTTAAGTCTTGAACACGATCAAGTTTCTCAAGTGTCATGTCAATGTTAGAAAGTATACGCTCCAAAGTCATCGCAAACGAACTAACGCTAGACTCCAATCGCTTCAAGAGATTTACTCGCATCAAATTGACGAGGTTTTTTTCACGATCAGACTGGAAGAAGGCACTTTTTCCTTCCTGGACAACTTGTTTGTATTCACTTTCATATTCTTCACGTTTTATTGGAAGAACATATAATAATGGCGAATAGATCGGTAACGTTAAACGCAAGATATCATTGTTAATCACTGACAATTTTGGGAAACGCTGTTTCAAATCAATATCCGTTTTTATTGAGATGGGTTTCAGTCGAGTTGGAAATTCTCCAATACCCGTTGTTTCATAGTATTTTTGAATGTGTTTACGACTGCGTGCAATCGTAACGGTATTAAGCAGGTTATAAAAATCAAAGTCTAAACTCTTTTGAAGATCTTCAGCTTTTTGTTCCTCACGAGGAAGTTTGCTCCATTCACTGAACTTTGACTGAGCGACACGCAATGTATTTGCGATACTTTTGATTCCAGCATTTTCTGCAAAAGCATCATCACGATCTTCAGTAATGAACATAATTTGATTCCTAAGATCTCTAAATCCATTATTCACAGGTGTAGCTGATAACATCAACACCTTCGTCTTAACACCCGATTGAATGATATCTTCCATCAGTTTCTGATAGCGAGTCTTTCGAGTAGGCGCATTCGGTTTATTTCTAAAGTTGTGGGATTCATCGATGACCACTAGATCATAATTTCCCCAATTCAACTTCGATAAATCAATTTCGCCTGAATAACCACCTTCTCTTGATAAGTCCGTATGAAAAAGTACATCGTAATTGAATCGGTCATCAACCAAAGGGTTGAAGACTGAGTTCTGCTTGAAACCAACCCAATTGGCTCTCAGTTTCTTTGGAGCTAATACAAGAATGCGATCATTCCGCAACTCGTAATATTTGATAATTGCCAATGCTTCAAAGGTCTTCCCCAGTCCAACTGAATCCGCAATAATGCATCCGTTGTATAATTCAAGTTTTTTGATTGCTCCAACCACTGCATCATGTTGGAAGTTAAAAAGCAT
>DHGC01000026.1 GCA_002402585.1 Erysipelotrichaceae bacterium UBA4808
ATTATATTGAATCATGTTTTCCTTTTGTAGACGCCCAACAACAATTCCTGGGGAAACACCGAGATCACGAGCAAACTTCTCGATAGAAATTCGGTCAAATTTTTGATTCTCAACAAATCCAGTAAATTTATCCATAGGGATTAAGACATCCCTTGCAAAGCAATCCGCTTTATATTCGAATTCTTCATCTTCAAACGAAGCATTATAAATATCACCATTGATTATATGTTGAATTTCATGAAACAAACTAAACCAAAACTTGTCTGCAGTCTTACCACGAACTGTTAGTCCCATCACAACATGATTGCCGTCCACAAACGTCGCGCCATGTAAGAATGAACCTTTAATGTGGGGGAGAAACACCAATGCAATACCACATTGACTAAAAATTGTTTTAAGCTCCTGACAGAAAATATGTGGTTCCTTAAGTGTCATTGACCTGATCTTCAAAATCGATGCTTGTAGCTTTTCAACATTTATCGGTGAAAGTATATCGTTACGTGCCTCTAAACGAGCTTTCTGAGACCAGACTGCAAGTGAATAATCCGTTTTTTTTCCAAACCCTACTCTTCGGTAAGAAATGCCAGGTATACCGAGATCTTCCAACTTTTGTAAACGAGCAACTTCAAAAAAACTTCGTAGATTTTGAACCCTCTCAATGGGATTAATTGTTTCTTTGATCCATCCTAATGCAATCATTTCATTGTAGGGAAATTGACGTGATTGCTCAATTTCCTCGATCAAGTAATTTTCTTCCTTGACACGTAAAATCTTCTCACGATAAATCGCCTCAAGATTATTCCAGAATTGTGCTGGAATTCCAAGCACGGATTCTAAACGCAATGCGACGTCTTGCGTCAGCTCAACTTGCCCTGTAATGAGACGACTGATATGCTTTTCACTTAAATCCATTCTTATCGCAAACTCTTTTTGCTTCATTCCTCGCAAAGATAATTGTTCACGAATGGTCGCACCAGGTGGTGTTGCTATGAACGTTTTGCTTTGATACATTTTTTTACCTCCTCATCACATGACATCTTAGTGATAATCTTCGATATTTAGTATTCTAGCTATTTTGATTTCTTCATTGATAACTTCAAAGACAAGTCGATACGGATGATGCAAGTCCATGGCGTACTCTCCAGATCGATTTCCATTGAGTGGATGACATCGACCAATTGCGTATTTCACCAACATTTCTACAGAATCCGCTGCAGCAATCTCATCAATACGTTGATGTATGCGTTCCGCCATATCTTTACCATGAACTCTTTGAGCAGAAGAGAAATCAGTACATACTTTTTCTAGTTTTTTACTTTTGTACTGGATGATCAATTATGCTCTCCTTTACCTCAAAGGTAAAATAATTATAATACTTTTTTGTTATCTATTCAACCGTAATTCGAGATTCAATTTCTCTATACGTTCATTTGAGACAGGTTCCTAAGATATGGTTCTATGAATAAGTTTCCTATCGAAATGGTTTTGTTAACTCAAATTTTCAATAAGATAGTTTCTATTTACGTTCTTCAAAATCCTTCTCAATCTGATCTTTCCACTTATCATCGATCGCGGCATGGGTACGGAAACTTGCGACGGTCTCACTCATGACCTTGAAGTTCAAGTTGACACCGGATGCGTCCGCATGGTAGTTCTGGGTACGATCGGGTCGTATTCCATACATCTTCGAGGTTTCAACCGCATCGATGTTTGCGCCTAGGAAGATGAATTCCCATTTGTATTTGTTCATCTGGTGTTCGATCATCTTCTTGATGCGTTGGGACGAGAATTCTCGGCTGGTGTTTTCTTCACCATCGGTGATGACCACAAATAGGACTTTGGAAGCACGATGTTCATTGGCACTGTGTTTCTGGACATTACCGATTTTGTTTATGCTGGTTCCAATCGCATCCAAGAGTGCGGTTGAACCGCCCACATGATAATCCTTCTGTGATAAAGCTTCGACGGCTTGGATGTCCAAGCGATCATGGAGGATGGTGATTTGATTGTCGAAGAGGACGGTTGTGATTCGGCATTCACCTTCGAGTTCTTTCTGCTTCTTAAGCATGGCGTTGAAGCCTCCAAGCGTATCCTTTTCTAAACCGGACATCGATCCACTTCGATCTAAGATGAATACCAATTCTGTCGCATTCTTTTGCATGTGTAGTCTCCTTTTCATTAAGCACAGTATAGTGTTTCGTTCAAAGTGAAAGGTCGCCTGTGAAGCGACATTTTTATCCGTTATAATGTCTATAAAAATAGGGAGATATCTTATGTTTGCACAACGTTTACAAAAAGGAGATCTCATCGCGATCTATTCCCCTTCCGCAGCAGCCACTGTCTTTGCGAAAGAACGCTATGCGCGTGCCAAGGCTTTTCTTGAGGCCAAAGGCTATCGCATCAAAGAAGGTTCTTTGACACACAAACGTGATTTCTATCGCTCAGGTTCCATACAAGAGCGTGTTGATGAGTTGAATGCCTTGATACGGGATCCTGAAGTTCAATGTATACTATCCACTATTGGTGGGATGAATTCAAATTCCTTATTGCCCTATTTGGATTATGAGGCCATTAAAAAAGATCCAAAGATCTTTGTGGGTTATTCCGATGTGACGGCACTGCTTTTGGGCATCTATGCGAAGACGGGTTTGACGACTTATTATGGTCCTGCCATGGTCGCATCATTCGGCGAATTTCCGCCTTATGTAGAGGAAACTTTTGAGTATTTCCATGCGATCGTATCAGGTGAAACAGCTTTGCCATACACTTTACCTACACCCTCCCTTTGGACAGAGGAATACATCGATTGGGCGAAACAAGATCGCTCCAAACAGGGCACCCCTAACACGCTCATTACGGTTCATTCCGGTAAGCATACAGGACGATTGATCGGTGGCAATCTCAATACCATGGGTGGCATCTGGGGCAGTGCCTACATGCCTGAAATCAAGGCTGGGGATATTTTGCTCATCGAGGATTCGCTAAAAGACATCGCAACCCTAGAGCGTAACTTTGCACATCTCAAAGTGAATGGAATATTCGATATCATCGGTGGTTTGATCCTGGGTAAACATGAATTATTCAAGGACATGGATACTGGTCGTAAACCTTATGAACTCTTGTTGGAAGTGATTGGTGAACCCACCTTCCCTATCTTAGCGGACTTTGATTGTGCTCATACCCATCCCATGCTTACCCTTCCGATTGGTTGTGATGTGACGCTGGATGCGGATGCTCAAACGCTTACGCTCGTATCTGATTTCATTAAATAGAAACAAAAAGCGATGATCATAAGGTCATCGCTTTGTTCAAGTATTAGCTTTGAACATCAACAACAGAAAAATACAGTTGAATTTGAAAAAATACACAATTAGTCACCTCCACAAGAATAATATTTCTTGAACTGGATTTTATGAATAGTTCGTATATTAGCGTATACAATGGGTAGCTAGTTCTCAAGAAAAAATCAAAATTGAATCAGCTTATAACCCTGAAAAGTCTCGTTTCACATGGAAGATATGGTTTATAATTTCAATAATAGATATTTAGGGGATTTACAATGCGTGAGAAAAGAAATAGTGTTACAAGAATAAATCGAATTAACTTTGATTCGATCATGCGTTCAACTAAATCGTTAAAAGGCATCAGAAATGCAGAAGAGTTAGTTGACATTTTTAGACATCATAATTTAAAAATATGTAATGATGCTTATCTTAAGGAAGTCATTCTAAATGTAGGTTATTACCATCTCTCAGGCTATAGAAGAGTCTTTCTAGATTCGTTTTCTTCAAGTAGTTGGTCTGGTAAGTTTGAAACTGAAGCTAGTGATGTTAACTTAATTGAACTGTATCAAAGTGACATTGGGTTAGGGAAAGTGCTTTTAAAATATGCAAATATTATTGAGAGACGCTTAAAATCAAGGTCATCTTATTTTCTTTCAAAGTTGCTTGGTGAAGATTTTCATTTAAACCGTGAGAACTTTAAAAACACATATTACTGGGAGAATAGCTTTAGCAATACATACATGAGAGTACTTTCAAATGGTGAAGATGAAAGAAATCCGGTAATTTTGCATCATGAAGAGAACTACGATTCAAAACTACCAATTTGGGTATTCTTCGAACATATCTCTTTTGGAGACTACATCAAATTCATGAAAAATCTTTCAATTGACGTTCAAATGAAAACTTTCGATGATATCTATCACTCTGAAGCCATGAAATACCCAATTAGGAATTACATGAGTGCAGCTGGTATTCTTGACTTCCTCTATATTGTAAAGATGGTACGAAATAGAATCTCACATTTAGGTAGAGTTTATGATTGGACTTTCCACTATACTATTGGTAATAAATCATTTACCGATGAATTCAAAGCACTTTTTATTCAATCGACAAGTGACTATATGCTTAGAGATATACTCCATATATTTGGCTTTTTCCTAGGTAAATCTCAATTTGATGATATGATGTTGGAAGTAGCCGATATCATGGTTAGAATCAAAGAAAACATCCCAAGTCCATATTCAGATCGAATAATTAGTTTTATGGGGTATCTTATCGGTTGATTTTTAATCATTTATCATCTATAATTTTATTACATCCCCCACAAGTCTCAGTGGGTACCCCGAAAGGGGTTTTTATTTTGTATGTAATTCAATTTTTAACCTTGCAAATCGAGATTGTGATCAACTGAATAAGCATAAGAAATATGTTCACTTGTTATAAGCTTATGATTCTTTTAATAGTAAGAAGTTGACACTGAATTGTTTCAAATCAATATCTTTTCTCTAGACTCCGAGTAATGCCAATTCGTATTGAAATAAAATCAAATTGATCTCATCAATATCATAGATACGATTTTCAATGGTGTAGCTTATGATCACATCAAACAATTGGCTGGATGAGAGTGCATAACCTGCACATTCCAACAATTCATCCGTCTCTTCTCGATCAAGACACATAGCAATCGATAATGCCAAGACCGTTCGTTTACTGGGGATATAGTGCTTGTTGGACCGAATCTTAGAGAAGTGTTTGCGATTCATGTTGGCACGTTTGTAGACATCCACATCGTTTAAACCTTTCTCATCAATCAATGCTAAAAGTGCTTCTGAGAAGGATTGATCCACTTTTTGGATCCAATCATTTAGGTCATTAGACTTTAATGAACCTCCACGTGAGGTGTCAACTTTACTGTATTCTCTGAACTCATTTGAACGACTTCGATATGATGTATGTTCTTCTACATAATGATCATCAATGTAGCTCTGGATCGCACCGATTCGATTTTGACTGATGACGAATGTTGATTTATCGAAGAGGACAAGGTAGACATCCATTTCATGTTCATCAAGAAAGCGACGCATCTCATTCAATGCCACATTCAATGCCTCTTCCTTTGGATACCCATAGATACCACTTGAGATGAGTGGAAAAGCTATGCTGGAACACTTATGTTCAAGGGCTAAATACAAACTATTACGATAGGCAGCTCTTAACTTCTCTTCTTCATTCTGCTTGCCATCCTGATAAACAGGTCCTACCGCATGGATGATGTATCGAGCCT
>DHGC01000007.1 GCA_002402585.1 Erysipelotrichaceae bacterium UBA4808
AACGGCGAGGGATTTAATGTCTGGGGGGAGTTTTTAGATAAGCGCACCTATCGGAAGGGGATGACAAAAAAACAGCTTGAAGCGGATCTGGATTTGTTATATGACAGATTTCAGAGCGCTGAAGGTGTTGATCTGAAATCTGAGAGCTATGGATTAATGATTAAATTTTTAAAGGATGAGGTATTAGATGAAATCGATACAATTTGGCATGATATACATTCCAGAGTTGAGTGGTTCTATAACAATATCACGTTGGGAGAAAAGAAACGCTTTGACTACGCGATCAAGACGGAACAATGCAAAGTACAAGCGAAGAATCCGATCATCCCAAGCACCATTCACGCTATTAAAGGTGGTGAGGCAGACTGCGTGTTAATCAGTCCAGATATAAGTCCTGTTGGTTTTAAACAGTTTTTAAGTGACCAGAATCCAGTGCTGAGATTGTTTTATGTGGGGATCACCAGAGCACGAAAGAAGCTGATTATCTTGAATCCGGCAACTCGATATCATGTGTCATTTTGATTTTTTGTTGTTTGTTTTGTGATTTTTAATTTTAAACATATTGGAGCATACACCGATGGCCGAGATTATCTATAGACCTGACGAAAAATCAACCACACTTGAGATCTTTTTCACAGATTTGAAGCCCTATGTCCAACAAGAGTATCTGAATTTTTTGGAGATTCAGAGTCCCAGTGACGGAAACCTGGATTGCTTTCCAATTGCTATCGTTAATAAAGGACAAGAATTATGATAGAAGTCACAAAGACATACAAAATTTATAAATATGAAGAGTTGGGCGACAAAGCCAAAGAGAAAGCGCGTGATGATTATAACGATGACGACAACCTTGAGTTCCTGCTACCTGATCTCATGAATAATGAATTAGATTATTTCTTAGAAGAAAACAAAATAGAAGTATTAAATAACAAACACGTTCATTACAGCCTGAATTATTGCCAAGGTGATGGATGTTGTTTCGTGGGTACCTATCGCTGGAAAGACTATAATATAAAGATTACACATCATGGACACTATAGTCATCATCGATCTGTATATTTTGAGTTTGAAAATACAGCAGAGATACCAGATGGATGGACAGAGGCCGATCAAGATGCAAGAATGGATGAAGACGAAACTGAATTTAAGTATATTTATAAAGAGATTTGTATGAAATTAGAGAAATCCGGCTATGATGAGATCGAATATCAACAGAGCGAGGCTAACTTTAAAGAGCTTTGTGATGGTAACAACTGGGAGTTTTTAGAAAACGGAGAGCGATGGAATGATTAACTTTCTGACTGAAACTAAAATAGCTATTCAAAAATCAAACCATGAGCCTGAAGAAATTGACTATATTGGTTCATGTGATGAAGAATTTGTGATTAAATGGGATAGCTTTTGTAAGTTATCTGATTTTGTATATAATAATCAGTCTGGAGATGTTGTCATACCAGTAGACTTGGTTATTGAATTTAAAAACCTTGATCAATTAATTAGAATAAACGATGGAGAATGTGAACAATGGCATTTGATTAAATTTGTAAAATTTGTAAAACAAAAACCAATCCGAAGACTGCATGTACTTGGATGTAAGACACTCAAAGAAGTAGACGAAGCAATCGATAGGGAGGATTTAGAGTTATGAACGAAGAATCTAAACAAGAAGATAAATTGATAGATTTCAGTGATTTCAAACAAACATCTGAAATTAGTCAGAAAGTTCAAGATATGATTAAAATGCAAAAGTTTGTTGCACAGAGTAAGCGGTCTATGTATTTATGCTATTTGCAAGCAGGGTTTACTAAACAAGAAGCATTACAGCTCATAAAGGATTGAGGACCTATGAACAACAAACTAAGACACAACGATAAAGAACGCGAACAGTGGGTCCAGAACGATGAGGGTTTATACGATCTGTGGGTTGCGAGTAAGCGTGGAATTACTCTATGGATAAAATATAACCGCAAGCTCATTGATTCGGTGATCGACAACGTACTTAATGGTAAGAAGCCAGCGCATTATTTGAAATATAACTGGTGATTGGTTATGAAATCAATTTACGAACAAGCAATTGAACTTGGTCTTGACATAAAACATCACGAGACGGATCTATATCTTAAAGACACCCCAGAAACCAGAAAACTTCTTAAAGATTATGAATTCAAAGTCAATGTAACCAGCTTTGTATCTCAAATCGATGAATGTTTTTGGTTTGACATTCCATTTGCCTATGATCCGATTTGGAATAAAAAATATGAAATGTAAAATTGAAGTCAGAGATAAAGATCAAAACGTCATTAAAATTACCGAACGTGCGCTCAGATCTGAAGCAATCGGAAATTTTAATCCGATGTTTTGTACCTATGAAAATCAGAAATGTCTGGTCCATTCTGATTCCGGTGATCTATCTGATCCATTCAGACGAGAAGCTGAATACCTAAAAAAATTATTTATTGAGGTGTGATTCATGACAACACCAAAGTTTATTATTACAGACGATAATGGTAAGAAGAAACTATGGGTTAATGGCTATAATATATGGACACTAAAAGCATCAGAATGCACACGTGATGTTCTTGAAGCAATAATGCATGCCTATTTCATAGGTGTACGTGACATGCGCCATGCTTTAGACAGCGTTTATATCCCTGGCGATTTGCAATGTGAATTCAAGAAAGCCTAACCCAAATCAATAATCCAACAATTTTCATCCGTTGTATAACTCAGCTTGTGCTTTTTAACAAACTGATTCACCGCGTCCTGAATTGGTGGATGTTTCCAGTCATGACCCGCGAAGATTCCGGTAGGTTTCAGCTTCGGCCACCATGCGTTCAG
>DHGC01000085.1:0-19266 GCA_002402585.1 Erysipelotrichaceae bacterium UBA4808
GGCATGTAGAAGGTAAAGTCATCATCTTTACCATCGGGGATAAAAAGTAAGAACTTGTAATCTGTCGCATCTCCGAAAGCAGGGAAATCTCGATCCATTGTTTTTAGATACGCAAGGGTTTCGGTATGCCGCTCAGAGATTAGAATCTTTGATTCTGTACAATCACTGGTGAACGTGTCCATCCGACATTGGTAGAACTTGACGTAACCTATTGTTGGACTCACCATTGCTTCATTGCCAAGTTCCCCAAGACGATTAAAGTCAGAGGTATAGGCTTGTCTAAAGCTTTCTAAATCAAAGAAAGTAGGATCCAAGTTGACGTATGCGTCACTGTAGGCATTGGTTAAAGATATCTGCTTTAGATAAGGGTAACGAACATCTACGAATAAAGCTAAGGCGTGAGCTCTCAACACACTTGGATTATAGGCGATTTCTTGAACGACCTGTGTCCATTCATACGGAATGTTATAAGAACGCGAGATGGTTGAGCCATTCTTGAGGGTGTATGTGATAGAAGTGTATACGGTAGAACCTTCATAGCTTGAGACATTGTATGGGTAATCGATATAGGATTGTGTGTACCCTTCAGTTGATCTGATTGTGTTGAGCAAACCATAATTGTAAGACCATTCGTTGCGATTGGAGTAATTGATCCACTTGTATTCACTGAGAATGATCTCATGAAGTTTATGAATCGCAGCGATGCCTTTTTCATCCGTGAAGATGAAATCACTTTGATTGGTCATGTAATAGTTATTGTTCAGTTGAACCGGTAAAGCGACATTCTGATAATCATCGAAACGGAAAGCGATTTGTGTCACATCGTCCAAATCTGGAATACGCGTTATGTACCCAAAGCCTTTCGACGCCAAACCTGTTAGAAGTAAACTAAATCCAATTAACGCAATGAACACATACCGAAGCATGGCCTTGTAAAGGAACTTGAAGCTACGCTGCGAGATGACATCCATCACAAGATAAATGACAGCCGTAAAAAAGAATGGGAAGATGAAATTCAAAGGATTGAAGAAATTCTGATTGTTGCCTTCACTGATGGTGTAGAAGCCTGCATACATCAAGAAGATGAGGACAACAGATACCACAGCACTAACAGCTGGAAAGAAGTACATGTTTGTGAAAGGACTTTCGGCTTTGTCATGGCGACGTTTGGAATAGATGATATGGCTTAAGACAAGCAAGATCGCCGAGATGATCAACCAATACAATCCATTCAACAAAATATGGTCCCAAAGACGAATCTCGATTTCAAACACATTTTCAAAGATCGACCAGATTGGAAAGATGATACCGATGTATCGTGCAATATAGTCCCCATTGAAACCTAAGAGCACGATCGCACTGAACGCGATGTAGGCACCATAGGTCAATATGGGTAGAAAGTTTAGAACCAAACCATAAAGCAAGCCATCGATGCTTGTACCGGTATGCATCAGGGTAAAGATCATGATGGACATAACCGTGGATACGATCATCAAACTGCCCAACCAAGTCAAACCTAAATCAAGTAGGGTGAAATCAATGGAGAAGGAAACAATGCCCCCCAATACCCAAGCGATTGAGAAGGGGATGAGCATCAAGACAAAAGCTGCGATGATATTGATGCTTAACAAGTCACGATGCTTAATTGGGAGTGCATGATAGACATCCAAATGTTTTTTGGAGTTCATGTATCCAAGGGTAAGAATGGGGATGGTCAATGCGGATACGATCAAGAGAATCAAGACAAAAACTTGTCCTACGGGTCTTAGATCATTCACGTTGGTTTGAGGATTGATCAAGGTGATCGTTAGAACCAAAACAGGATATAGAACAAGCATAGCGGATGTCATCAGAATCATGAAACGACGATTGCGTTTCAAGATAAAGCGCAAGTAATCGAGATTATTGCTGAGTCTAAATTGATTGGCCATAACCATTTGCCTCCATTTCATAAACGAATACTTCCTCCATCGTGATTGGGATTTCTTCATTCAAGATGGGTTGGGTTGCTTGAATCATAGGTAGGACTTCTTCCATAGACCCTTTGATGACCATGAGATAGACATTGCCACGTTGTTCAAAATACAAAGGATTCAAATCAGTAAGAATACTTGAATCGATCTTCTCGGTATAAGCCAATTGAAGTTTGTGATACTGATTGCGAATGCTTTCGACTTCATCTTGAATGGAAATGTGATGTTGATTGAGCATGGCAATGCGGTCACAAATGTCTTCCAACTCTCTTAAGTTATGGGATGAGATGATGACCGTCATTTCGCGATTCAAGAGTTCATTCGCGATGATGCGTTTTAAGCTTAAACGCATGACAGGATCCAAACCATCAAAGGCTTCATCGAGAAGCAACAAATCAGGTGTGCACGATAAGGCAAGAATCAAACTGACTTGACGTTTCATCCCCTTGGAGAAATCATTGATTTTTCCATTCTCATCCAAATTGAATTTCTTTAATAGGGTGTGATACATCGCATCATTGAAGCTTGGATAAAAAAGCTCATAGAATTGTCGCATTTCTTTAATGTTGGATTGAGGAAGGAAAAATGGATCATCAGATACAAACAAGATATGTTTTTTAATGGATGGATTATCAAAGGTATCCACACCATTCACAGTAACGGTTCCTTCATCTGGTTTTAGAACACCTGCAATGATTCGGAGTAGGGTACTCTTACCAGCTCCATTCGGTCCTACGAGCCCATAAATAGAGGCTTTCGGTATATCCCAATTCACCTTTTCTAAGACAATGTTGGTATCAAAGCGTTTGTGTATGTTTTGTAGCGATATCATGAGGTCTCCTTGTGGGATTGTAGTGGGAAACAAAGTTGAATACGGGTTCCTTGTTTGGGGGTGCTGGAGATGTCGATGGAACCATTATGCATCTCAACAACCATCTTCACCAAGTAGAGTCCTAAGCCAGAGCCCTCGACGCCTTCATTTGCACATCGATAGAAGGGTTTGAAAATGTTGGAAAGTTCTTTAGGATCAATCCCGATGCCTTGGTCCTTGATGTTTATACTTAGGCATTTATCTTGTCTGATTTCGATTTCAATCTTGGAGTGATTCGTACTGTACTTGATTGCGTTTTCAAGTAGGTTATACAGGGCTCGATAGAATAGAACGGGATAACCCTTGATGCTTAAATCACGATTGAGTGTGTTGGTGATCAGAATGGGAATCATTTTTGCGTCTGCCTTGGCTTGCACATCCTGTAGGACATCCCCAATAATCTCATCCACATCAATCTCATCATCCTCATTGAAGCTTGCCTTAGCATTCAAGATCAATTCAATGATATCTTGCATGCGCTTCATGTGTTTATGAATCTGCATCATCGTGTATTCATATTCTTCAATGGATTTATGCTCTTGTGCATTGAGGACTTCAATCATGGCTTGGATGGTGGCGAGGGGTGTCTTTAGCTCATGGGCTAAGATGGGGAGTGAAGTGTTCATAAATTACCATAAACCTCCTGAACCAAAGCTTTGATTCGATCAAGAGGCAAGCCCAATTGCATCAACAGCTGTAAGTCTTTTCTAACTTCTTCTAGTTTGATGGTTAAAAGATGATTGTTATCATCGTCATGTTTCTTAACGAAAGAACCCTTACCTTGAACACTGTAGATATACCCATTGTTTTCAAGTTCTGCATAGGCTTTAACGACGGTATTGGGATTGATGCCTAAATCTTGGGCGAGATTACGTACCCCGGGTAACTGTTCATCGGCTTGAAACGCTCCACATGCGATCTGTGCCAAAATCTGATCAATGATTTGTTGATAGATGGGTGTACGGCTTAATGAGCTTAAACTGATCATGTGAGCCCTCCTGTGTACTACTGTACTATAAATATAGTACAGTGATAAAAATAATGCAAGGATAATTATTGAGGGTGGTATAATAGATAGAAAATGAGGGCATAATATGATTATTCGTTTAGCGAATATACATGATATACAACACATTGAACAAATCTACGATCTTGCGCGTGCATTCATGCGATCGACTGGCAATGAAACACAATGGGCGAATGGTTATCCCAACGAAGGAATCATCGTAAATGATATTGAACAAAAGTATTTATATGTTATCGAAGATACAGAGATTCAGGCAGCTTTTACCTTGATTCTGGGTGAAGATCCTACTTATCAAGAAATAGATGGGGCTTGGTTAAATGATCAACCGTATGCGACACTTCATCGCATCGCAAGCAAGGGTACGCAAAAAGGTCTCTTAAAGTTGATTATTGATTTTTCTTGGTCAATCTGTCCCAACCTTCGTATTGATACACATAAAGACAACAGGCCGATGCGCCATTTGATTGAAAAGAATGGCTTTCTCTATTGTGGAATAATTATAATCGGGGATGGGACACCTCGCTTGGCTTATCAAAAGGTGCAATAATTGTCTTACGCATAAGACTAAATACAGTGGTTTTTGTCTTGTACGCAAGACGAAACATAAATATTACAAAAAAAACGCTCAAACTCAGAGCGTTTTGTTTAGACTTCAATACCTAATACATTCTTGACGATCAAACCAATAACGAAGGCAATGACCGCAACCCCAATCGAAATGGTCGCCATCTCCAAGAAGCGTTTCTTGAAAGGCAGATCTTGTGCAACCGATACATAATAGGTAAAGACAAGAATAATCAAAATGACAATGATAAGCATGGCACCTAAAGCCCATAAATAATGTTCTGAATCCAAGATGAGATACGGTAGAACCAACATAACGACCGCTGCGATGTACATGATTCCGGTATAGCCAGCTGCTTTGAATGGATGTTCAGCACCCTCACTGCGGGACGAGAGATATTCACTGCTCATCATGGAAAGGGTAGCGGAGATTCCCGTGACCAAGCCAGACAAGGCGATGAGTTTTGTGTTTTGAAGGGCTAAACTTAACCCAGCCAACGTCCCAGTCAGTTCAACCAAGGCATCATTTAGTCCTAGAACCATCGATCCCACATATTTCAAGCGATCCTCATCCAACATCTCGATGAGTTCTTTTTCGTGTTCTTCTTCTTCCTTAGATATTTTCTGAGCTTCAGGAAGTTCCTTGATGTACTGTTCATAATTTGCCGCATCCGCATCTTCCAATTTCTCCATGAATTTCAAGGTGAAGGTGAACCCAAACACGGTATTAAAGATTGAATAGATGAATAAGATGAGCCTGTTTGGTTTGATATCTTGTTGCGTGTATTTCTTCCACGTCTCATAGTGTTTCTTCTCTTCGCCTGCCATCCTTAATAGGACCTTGCGGTTATGTTCATCCTTGGCCTTTTTTGCCAATAGGGTATAGGCATGAAAACCTGTTATTTCATTTTTTTGCATCCGTTGTACAACGGACATGAGTTTGGTATCGAGCATTGTATGTTTCCTCTAACCTTAAGGATAGCACTTTTTTGGGAAGAGTGTCATTGATAAAGCATCTTGACGATTATGATAGAATAAATAAGCAAAAGGTAACACAATGAAGATACTCGTAATCGGTGCAGGACATGCCGGTGTCGAAGCCGCATTGGCCAGTGCTCGGATGGGCATTCCAACCGTCTTGATCACCATGGACGCAAGTCGTATCGCCATTATGCCGTGCAATCCTTCCATTGGAGGACCGGCTAAAGGCATCATCGTCCGTGAGATTGATGCGTTGGGTGGGCAAATGGGCATCACAGCCGACAAGACTGCTCTGCAATTCAAATTATTAAACAGTACAAAAGGACCAGGCGTTCAGTGTTTACGCGTGCAATCCGATAAAATAGAATATTCCAAGATGATGCATGATGTGGTTCATCATACTGAAAATCTTACGGTTTTAGAAGCGATGGTGGAGTCCATCGTTGTGAAAGACAATAAGGTTGTAGGGGTGATGTTAGAGAAGCAGGGCTTATTAGAGGCGGATGCGATCATTCTGACCAGTGGAACGTACATGAGTTCCAAGATCCTGGTTGGATCCACCGCGACACCAAGTGGACCTGAGGACCAACGTACTACGAACAAACTATCCGCATCATTGCGTGATTTAGGATTGAAGACCTTTAGATTGAAAACAGGAACGCCACCACGTATCAAAACCAACAGTATTGATTTTAGTCATGGTTTGATTCAACCTGGAGATGAAGCCTTTATTCATTTTTCCTTAGATACTCAACTTGAAGATTATCCAAATGAACAAGTTCCGTGTTACCTCATTTATACACAACCAGAGACACATGACATAATCAAGTTGAATCTGAACAAATCAGCCATGTACTCTGGCTTGGTCGAAGGGATTGGCCCACGTTATTGTCCCTCCATTGAAGATAAATTGGTTCGTTTCAGTGATAAAGAACGTCACCAGATCTTCTTGGAACCTGAGTCCAAACACTTGGATACGACCTATATCCAAGGTTTTTCCACATCTATGCCACACGATATTCAAGACAAAATGATTCGATCATTGCCCGGTTTTGAGAACTGTGTCATTGATAAGTACGCGTATGCGATTGAGTACGATGCGATCGATCCGATCCAACTTTATCCAAGCTTGGAAGTGAAGCATGTCGAGGGTTTATTCAGTGCAGGTCAAATCAATGGGACCAGTGGTTATGAAGAAGCAGCTGGACAAGGTTTGATGGCAGGCATCAATGCCTCCTTAAAACTCATGGGCAAGGAACCTTTGATTCTAAAAAGGGATGAAGCCTATATCGGTGTCATGATCGATGATTTGGTCACAAAAGGTGTTGTGGAACCGTATCGTCTATTGACCTCACGTGCAGAACACAGACTCTTATTAAGACACGACAATGCGGAATTACGTTTGAGTCATTATGGATATGATGTTGGCTTGTTAAAGGAAGAGCGTTACAAGAAAGTTTTGAAGCTTAGAGCTGATATTGACGCAATCATTGCGTTATTGAAAGAAAGACGTTTTACCTTAAAGGATGGTATCTTACCATTCTTGGAAGAAAAAGGTTATCCACAATTCAATGAAGGTCTGTCTGGCTATGATTTGGTTAAAAGACCACGCATCTCCATTCATGATCTTTCCACTTACTTTGATTTCACTGCGTATCATATTGATGCCTTGAATATTGCGGAGATTGAAATCAAATATGAAGGTTATATTCAAAAAGCTTTGAAAGAAGTGGAACGTATCGCTTCGTTTGAGAATGTGCGTATACCGATGGATTTGGATTTCAACACGATTCCACACTTGTCCATTGAAGGTAAACAACGCATGAATAAGATCAAACCCTTGACCTTAGGCCAAGCATCTCGTATCTCTGGGGTCAATCCTGCAGACCTTGTGGTCTTGAAGACACATCTGAATAAAACCAAAAAGACGGACGAGTCGTCTTCTTAAGCCAGCGTTTATTTGGTATAATGCTTTCATGGAAATTGGACTATCAAAAGCAGAATTCGAACGACTTCTTTTAGAGCGCTATGGCGACAAAGCAGAAACGCATGCGAAAGCTTTTGAAGTCTACGCACAGAAGCTTATCGAAGTGAATCAGCATATGAATCTAACGGCGATTGACGAGCCCAACTCGATTCGTGAGAAGCATTTTTGGGATTGTTTGGCAATTGATACGTTGATTCCCGAAGGATCCTTAGTAGCGGATATCGGAAGTGGCGCTGGCTTTCCAGGTCTATGTCTTGCGATCGTACGACCAGATTGTCACTTTGATTTGATTGAACCTACGTTGAAACGCTGTATATTTCTTAATGACATGATCACCTTATTTGCGCTTAAGAATGTGACCGTCTTGAATGAACGTGCTGAAGAACTCAAGCGTCGTGACTATTACGATGTGAGTACATCGCGCGCCGTTGCGAAGTTGAGTGTCCTCTTGGAGCTTTCGATTCCCTTACTTAAAGTAAAAGGGAAGATGATTGCAATGAAAGGTCCAAGTGCGGATGAAGAAGTCTTAGAAGCGAAGCAGGCTTTAAAGCTCTTAGATTGTGATGGTGGTCAGATTTTCGATGTCCATTTACCCAGCGCTGGATTGCGCAAGAATTGTGTCTTTACGAAATTGAACACCACGGCTTCCAAATACCCTAGAAGCTACGCCCAGATTAAAAAGAAAGCCCTATAGTATGAAAGAAACACGTGATATACCTTTGCATTTGATTGATTCCAATCGTTTTCAACCCCGTTTGCATTTTGATGAGAATGCTTTACGTGAGTTAGCTTTATCCATTCAAGAGAATGGCTTGATTCAACCGATTTCGGTTCGTCGAAATGGCGAACGTTTTGAAATCATTGCCGGTGAGCGTCGCTATCGTGCGATGAGCTTGATCCAAGCTCCTTCGATTCCAAGTTTTGTGCTGGAGGTCAGTGACAGTCAAATGGCTGAAATGGCCTTGGTTGAAAACATTCAACGTGAAGATTTATCGGCCATTGAAGAAGCGAAAGCCTTTAAAGCCATGATTGAGTCCCATGCCTTGACACAAGAGAAGATTGCCGCGAAAATGGGCAAATCGCAATCCAGTATTGCGAATAAAATTCGATTGTTGCAATTGCCCGCTAACATCCAAGATGCGGTAAGTAATCATGTGATTACGGAGCGCCATGCGCGTGCTTTATTGGGCATGGATCCGAATCGTCAAGCGTATGTCTTTACGAAGGTTGTGGAACAAAGTTTAAACGTTAAACAGACGGAAGCGCTTGTCCAGAATCATAAAGAGCCAAAAGTCGAGAAGAATAAAACCCGAGGCATCACACGTAATCTACGTGTCGCATTGAACACAATTCATGCGGCCGTGAAAATGATTCAAAAAACAGGTGTACATGTGGATGTTCAGGAACATAATGAAGAAGAATATATCGAAGTTGTCTTGAGGTTCAAGAAGTAGAAAAGAGGATTTTATGGGAAAAATCATTGCGGTCGCAAATCAAAAGGGTGGAGTGGGTAAAACCACGACCAGCATCAATCTCGCATCAGGTCTGGCTTATCTCGGTAAGAAAGTTCTTTTGGTGGATTTTGATCCGCAAGCTAACAGTACCCAGGGTGTCGGCGCTTCCCGTGAATCCATTAAAAACAGCATCTATGATGTGGTAATGGGGGATGTCAGTGTTGAACAAGCTCGTTTACGCATCAAGCAACCGCCTTTGTGTTTGATTCCTGCGACCATTGATTTGGCAGGTGCTGATTTAGAGATGGTTCAATATAAAGCGGGACGTGAGAAACTGCTTAAGAATAAGTTGGATGTGGTAAAGGATCTTTATGACTATATCGTCATTGATTGCCCACCATCCTTAGGCCTTTTGAATACCAATGCTTTGACTGCTGCAGATTCGGTCATCATTCCTGTTCAATGTGAGTATTATGCTTTGGAAGGTTTGACACAACTTCTTTCTACCATTCGTTTGGTTCAAAAGTTGTTCAATACGAAACTTATGATTGAAGGCATTCTATTAACGATGTTCGATGCACGGACAAAGTTGAGTGTCGAAGTCCAACAAGAAGTACGTAAATACTTTAAAGAGCGTGTTTATAAATCGTATATTCCACGCAATATCAAATTATCGGAAGCACCTTCACGGGGTCAAAGCATCTTTGAATACGACGTTCGATCTGAAGGCGCGAAGGCTTATGCGGCACTTGCCAAAGAGGTCATACTCCAGAATGAGGGGGTAAACAAATGAGTGATGAAAAGAATCGTTTAGGGAAAGGCTTGTCTGCAATTTTTGGGGATAACGTCAGTACCGTTCTCGAAGAGATCCAACAGAGTGGATCACAGAACAGTGAAAAGATTGCTTGTGCATTGATTCATCCCAATCCGTATCAACCACGCACCCATTTTGATGCGGATAAGATTGCGGAACTCGCCCAAAGCATTCGTGAGCACGGTGTCTTTACACCGATTTTAGTGCGTAAGGCGGTCAGTGGGTTTCAACTCATTGCCGGAGAACGTCGTTTAAGAGCTGCGAAAGAAGCAGGCTTGGATATGATACCGGCGATTGTCTTGGATTTTGATGACCAGCAAATGATGGAAGTCTCTTTGATTGAGAACATTCAACGTGAAGACTTGAATATTGTGGAAGAAGCACGCGCTTATCAAACTTTGATAGAAAAACTTGGATTAACGCAAGAAGATCTCGGGAAGAAGGTGGGGAAGAGTCGTGTCCACATCACCAATACCCTACGCTTATTCCAATTACCGGAGTCGGTCATCCACATGTTGGAGAACCAAGAATTAAGCATGGGTCAAGTTAAACCTTTGATCAGCATGGAAGATAAGCAAGAAGTTGAAGCCTTGGCGAAACGAATTGCGAAAGAAAAACTCAGCGCGCGTGAAGTCGAGCAATTGGTCAAACATAAACCAACACAAAAACCTAAACCTGTTCAAAAATACAGCTACGCAGAAACGCTACTTAGAAATAAACTTCAAACGAAGGTCTTGATTGAAGGCCATAAAATTCAGATTCACTTTAGCAGTGAAGATGATTTGAATCGCATCCTCGAAACATTGGATGCCTTAGAAAAATGAATCCTTTACACGATACGATCGTTTCACTTTCAACCGCATTAGCGATTCAAGCGGTGTCGATCATCCGTTTGAGTGGGGACCGTGCGCTTGAAATCACGGAACAACTCCTTAAAAAACCACTAAATAACCAAGACCATAGGCTTACCTATGGTTTTGTGCATGAGGATGAACAGATCGTCGATGAGGTCATCGTCTTGGTTATGAAAGCCCCACGCAGTTACACCCGTGAAGACGTGGTGGAACTCCAATGCCATGGGGGCATCTACGTGACGCAGAAAATCCTTAGCTTGGTTTTAGGTTTAGGTGCGCGCTTAGCCAATAACGGTGAATTTACCCAAAGAGCTGTCATGAATGGACGCATCGATGTGAGTCAGGCAGAAGCCATTAATGATTTAGTAAATGCAGACAGTGAACAAAGCGCTCAATTGGCGATCCAAGGTTTAAAAGGTTCGATTAAACAATTGATTGAACCCCTCAAAGAAGAACTCCTCGCCATCATTGCACATATTGAGGTGAACATTGATTATCCTGAATATGATTTGGAAGAAATGACACGCAAGACACTCTATCCTTTATGTAAAGCATTTGAACAAAAACTGATGACACTCTTGGAAGAAGCCAAAAGTGGCATTACCATGCGCAATGGTGTCAAGACAGCCATTGTTGGGAAACCCAATGTTGGGAAATCCTCCCTGTTAAATGCCTTGCTCAATGAAGACAAAGCAATCGTGACGGAAATCGCCGGCACAACACGGGATGTGGTCGAAGGCTTCATTCGTTTGAAGAACGTCAGTCTTCATCTCCTCGATACCGCTGGTATTCGTGAGAGCGAGGATCGCATCGAACGCTTAGGCATCGATAAGACCTATCAAATGATCGAGCAAGCGGAATTGGTTTTGTTTTTAGTGGACGCAGGATTAGGCATGGATCTAGAAGAAGAAGAACTCTTGAAGAAGATCGATCCAGCTAAGCTGATGCTTATCTATAACAAGAAAGACTTGGAGTCGAAGCCCGATCGTTTGGAAATCAGTGCGATGCATCGTGATATCCAAAGCCTGGTGGATGCGATTAACGAACGTTATGAAGTGCATCAGTTTGTCTTCAAACGACCGGTATTGAGTACACAACGAACGGTAGGCTTGGCGATGCAAGCACTTAACGCGATGCGTCAAGCGCTTCTATCGATTGAATATGAAAATGAAATCGACTTGATCAATATTGATTTACGTGAGGCTTACCAAGCCCTTCACGCGATTGGTTCTCTGGATGATGTGTCAATCCAGGATGAGATTTTCAGTCGTTTCTGTTTGGGGAAATAAAATGGAACTTTTAATTAAACGAATCATTGCGCATTTCATCGACAGTGTGCTTGTGGGCATCCCAAGCTTTGTCTTTAATCTGATTTTCTCGATTTTTAGAGTATTGCTTAGTATCCTTCCGTTTATGGGTTGGTTGAATCAACCCTTTTGGCGTTTTCAATTAACCAGTACCGTGTTCTTTGTGATCTATGAAATCATTGCACTTACGGTATTTAAGACAACAATAGGGAAGAGCTTGATGCGTCTCAAAGTAAGAACTGTCGATTTACCAAGCTCCAATTTTAGATTGGTTCTAAGATCTTTGTTTAAAGCCTTATTTACAAACATGTTCTTTTGGGTCTTTAGTTTGATTTCACTGTTGATCATCTTGACGCAAGATGCCAAATCATCTTTACACGATCGCTTGGCACGGACTGAGGTCTATAATGTGGATTGATACCCATGCTCATTTAGCAGACAGTGAGTTTGATGAGGATCGAAGTGATGTCATTCAACGAGCTAAAGAGGCTGGCTTAGGTAAGATCGTACTCATCGGATGTGATGTGGAAGGTGCGAAGCGAGCACTCAAGCTTGCGTATACGGATGATTTATTTGATGTGGCGATTGGCTTTCATCCAGAAGGTGTTTTGGATGACCGTGATGAAGCAAGCATGTTTGAACTGATGAAGGACCCTAAGGTTAAACTCATTGGTGAGATTGGTTTGGATTTCTATTGGGACAAAGATCCTGAACACCATAAACTTCAGGAAGCACTCTTCATCAAACAAATCGAATGGGCGAATCAACTCAACAAACCCATTTCCATCCACATGCGGGATGCCTCAAAAAGAACCTATGATTTACTAAAAATGCATCCCGTTAACCGTGGAGGCATCATGCATTGTTACTCGGGGAGCGTTGAGATGGCACGTGAGTACATTAAACTTGGTTTCTATATCTCACTTGCAGGTCCTGTGACCTTCAAGAACGCACATATTCCTAAGGATGTGGCGAGAGAAATTTCCTTGGAATGGCTGTTAATTGAGACTGATAGCCCTTATTTGGCTCCGCACCCTTATCGTGGCAAACGTAATGAGAGTGCTTATGTAATGGAAACAGCAAAAGTGATTGCGGATTTAAGAGGGATTCCACTCGAGACATTGGAAGAGAGCTTAAGTTCAAATTATCAAAGATTGATTGGATAAGAAAAAGCGTCACATCGACGCTTTTTATGTGTTTGGATCTTCTTCGATTTGGATGATGATCTTACCTTTTGAATGACCTTGTTCAAATGTTTTGAAGGCATCAATAGCTTCATTGAATGGATAAACCTTTTCAATGATGGGTTTGATTTTTGATTCACTGACGAGCTGTAAAATTTTTTTCAAATCTTCTGGCTTGGATTTAGAGTTCAAAAGCTTGAACTTCTTTTCACCAAGCGAGTACAGAGGTGTAAGAAACATATTCTTGATAAATTGTTTAATCGGTCCACCGACCATCACATAGACTCCATCTTCTTTTAATAAGCGTCGATACAGAGACAATGGATAAGCCCCATTGATCGCTAGAATCAAATCATAGCTTGCCTTGACTTGATAAAGATCCTCGCTTTTATAGTTGATGATCACATCAGCACCAAGTCGCTTTATCATTTCTTCATTCTGAGTGCTGCAAACCGCAGTCACCTGTGCCCCCAAGTGCTTGGCAATCTGTACGGCAAAGGTCCCAACCCCACCACTTGCCCCAACAATAAGAACTTTATCCTTGTGTTTGATTGGTTTAAAGAGGGCTAGAGCTTGGAGTGCTGTTGTGGATGCGACTGGACATGCGGAAGCGTCTATGAAGGATACAGAGTCAGGGATTATAACCACTTCACTTGCTTTGGCAAGAACGTATTCCGCTAAACCACCGAAGCCAGCATTGGATGTGTCCACCGCAACATGATCGCCACACTTGAAGCCATAGACATCTAGGCCCACCACATCCACAATACCCGCGATTGCGTTTCCTAGAATGCCTGATTTAGGAAGACCAGTATTAAGTTGTGTCAAACGATAATCACCCGCATTGAGGGACGTATTGATGATTTCAATCAAGACTTCGTCATGAGCTGGAATCGGGATGTCCATATCTTTGAAAGCAAATGTTCTATTTTTGTAGACTAAGGCTTTCATTTTATCTCCTCCTTGGCTTCAAAACCAAAGACTTCAGTAATCGATACATTAAAGGCATCCGCGATTCGAAACGCAAGTTCCAAGGTCGGCGAGTACTTTCCTGCTTCAATCGCCATAATGGTCTGACGCGAAACGCCTGCTTTCTCAGCCAAGTCTTGTTGCGTCATCTCATTCGCAAAGAAGCGAAGGGTACGAACGTTATTGGTGATGTTGAATTTCTTAGGCATTGCGGATACCTCTGAAATAGAAGAAGAGGTTGGTGAAGCCTTCGGAAATACCTCCAACGAAGAACGCTAAAAAGAGAGTATTCAACACAATCGCAATGGACGAATTGAATGCCAATAAGATAAGGCCAAGAATGAAGCCTGTACTTGCGATGATGTAACCTACACGAAGCGACTTGAGTTCAATCAACTTGTCCATTTCATCCTCAACCATCTCTAATTCGAGTTTACGATTGATTTCCCTACTGTCCTTCGGCCCGTCTTTAACAGACAAGTTTACAGACAACAGGATGTGAAATACAATGAAAGAGATGATGTTTACCGCAACCCCTATCGCAATGAATAGAAGCATCTTCTTTGCCCAGAAAGTCGCATCATTTTCTAAAATTAGACCTTTTGCGATGTCGTTAGATACAGATATACAGTAACTAATCAGGATGGCAATGCTTGCCAATAAACTGACCATGGTCTTCTTTGTTTGATATGTCATCTTCGGTTCCTCCTGTTAATGTCAATCAATATAGACATAATGTAAATTATACTATACATAATGTCAACTCATATAATCAGTTTAAGATGATGATTTTGCATAAAGCTGCTTGAATATGACTCAGAAAAGCTACTTTTATTGATAAAAAACCTAATTTTAAGCTAAACTGACCGAAAAGTAAGCCAAAAATTTGCCATATGGAAAAACATGTGCTAAAATCACCAAGTCATCAAAAAGGAGACAAACGATTGATAAAAACTAAGAAAGCATGGTTGTTAGGAGCGCTTATATTCCTGACGGCATGTACACAAACGACGGAAAGCACGACGATTGTACTTCAGAAAAGTGAAGATACGGCAATCTTGAGCGCGTCCATTGTTTCGCCTTTTACGTTTGAAGAGAGCGTTGAGACTACTTTAGATACGACACCCATTAAAACAGTTCTTAAAGAAATGGATAGCTCACGAACGGGTTATTCATGGCTCATCTCTAAAGTGAGTGATGGTAGCTACGGCTATACGGAAACGCGCTATCGTTCGACCTATGATAGTGAGGGCAATCTGCTATCAAAAGAATTCATACCCGATTCAGAAGTGTATATTGAAGGGAAACCAACCATCTACCAATACGGCGCGAAAGTCGTCAAGAACGCTTACTTCAATGCACGGGTCATTACCAAATATGGTTTTGATTGTGTGGGTTGCGGCATTGGATTGGATGGGGCGGCAGGAACTTCTGCAGGCATTCGTTTGAATGGAACCAGTGTTCGTCAATCGGATGGCACGTGGAGAGAAGGCATCACTTACGATGGTTATTATATCGTCGCAGCGGATAAGGCTTTCCCAAATTGTACTGTTTTAGAGATTTCAAATCATACCTTCAGTGGTATGGGCTTAACACCAGGGGTGGCGTTCAAAGCGATCGTAGTTGATCGCGGAAGCGCAATCACCACCAATAAACTGGATTTATTTGTCGGAAGTGAAAAAAATATAAACGTGGTGACAAACAAACGTACGGCAAATACAAAGGTTACGGTGGTGAATTTCTTAAAATGGACGAAGAATAGTTCAGGTGAGAGAGTGTGTCGTTAGTACTTCCAAATACAGACCATGTGGTTTGTATCGAAGTACTTTTTTTATCGTTGTGAATGGTATAATAAGCACGATGAAGATAAAAGAAATGATTGTGGTTGAAGGTTACCATGATAAACAAGCTATTCTAAAAGTTGTGGAGGCCAATGTGATCATCACCAATGGATCGCATATCAAAGCAAAAACAATCGAATTGATCAAAGAAGCGCAAAGCACTTCAGGCGTCATTGTTTTTACCGATCCGGATAATCCTGGAAAACGTTTAAGGGCCCTGTTGGATAATAAGATTCCAGGGCTTAAACATGCGGTCTTACCCTCAAGCGTCGCTCGTGATAATCGTAAAGTTGGGGTAGAACACGCTTCGAGTGAACATATCCTCGTAGCGCTTCAGAACCTCTATACCTTGGACGGTCAAACATCCGATTTGACACTCAATGATCTGATTGATCTTAAATTGAGTGGTCATCCTGAAAGCCAAGCCTTACGCAAACAGCTGGCGAATTGTTTACACATTCAAGAAGGTAATGCGAAAAGCTTTTTGAAGCAATGTCAGTTTAAGCATCTTACGAAAGATGATCTAGAAATGAAATTAATCTCATGCAAAAACCCATAAGCTCCCATGCACAAACCATAAAGATCCTCCGGGAACACCAATTATCGGCCAAGAAGAAATTTGGTCAGAATTTTATCATTGACCCTAAGATTGTGGAGAAGATCGCACGTCTATCCAACGCACAAGACCGCAATATCATAGAGATCGGTCCAGGGATTGGGGCACTTACGGAACAATTGCTCATGATTGCCAAACATGTGACGGCGTATGAGATTGATCGTGATTGTATCAACGTTCTACATGAACAGTTTCAAGATAAGAATAATTTGACTGTGATTGATAAAGACTTCCTTACAACGACATCTGATGAAATCGAAGCGACACAGGCAACCCATTGTGTAGGGAATCTCCCTTATTACATCACCACACCGATTCTCTTCCATATCCTTGAAGATCTACCGAGCATTCGCACCATAACCATCATGGTTCAACGTGAAGTTGCGGATCGTTTCAATGCACAGGTGAATACAAAAGACTACAATGCCTTATCCATCATCTTACAGACGCTTTGTGATATTAAAATGGTAATGAAAGTGCCTCCGAATGTTTTCCATCCGGCACCGAATGTGGATTCCGCAGTGGTTCAAATGATTCGTAAGGATGTGGATCAAGCAAGTTTAAAACCATTCTTTGCTTTAGTTAAAAAAGGCTTTGTCCAACGTCGCAAAACCTTAACCAATAATTTGAAGGATGTGCCAAACATCAAAGCAATCTTGAATGAATTGAATTTATCCGAGAGCATTCGTGCTGAAGCTTTGACCTTGGCCCAATGGAGACAGATTTATGAAATGTCGAGCGTACGCTAAAGTCAATTTAGGTTTGAATGTCATCAGACGACGTGAGGATGGTTACCATGATCTCGAAAGCATCATGGTTCCAATTCAACTTCATGATTTGGTTGAGATTCATCCTTATCACACCGCTGTTTTTGAATGTGTACCACCTTTTCGAATCGCACCCGAGAAGAATACCTTGTTAAGAATGATTGAAGTGTGTCGCGAAGAATTTCATTTCACTGAACAATTTCGGATTCGTCTATTCAAACACATTCCTTCCCAAGCAGGACTGGGTGGCGGAAGCAGTGATGGGGCTGCGGTCCTTAATTATTTGGATCGTTTATTCAATTGGAAATTGAGTGATGAGAAGAAAATTGAACTGGCTCTCAAGGTAGGTGCAGATGTGCCTTTCTGCTTATTTGAGAAGCCTGCTTTGGTTGAAGGGATTGGGGAGAAACTTAGTTTCTTTAACAATCAGTTAGATACATGGATCATTCTACTTCAACCCCGTAAAGGTGTTTCCACAAAGAAAGCGTTTGAAGGTTTGAACTTTGAGGCGATGGTACATCCCGACGTATCAAAGATTCAAGAGACCTTGGAGAATAATGATTATGTGACGTTTTGTCAAAGTATCGGCAATAGTTTAGAATTACGAGCATTGGATTTGGTGCCAGAAATCTATGAACTGAAACAAAGCTTGATTGAATTGGGCTGTGATGTGAGCATGATGACAGGGAGTGGCTCTGTGGTCATGGGCTTTAGTCAGAAAGAAGATGTGATTGATCAATGTGTCCGTTATTTCCGTAAAAGGGTTCGCTTTGTGCGTAAAACCAAGATCTTGATGAAATAGCCGAAAGGCTTTTCTTTTGGCTAACTTTCAAACAAGTTGCCTTCCATCACGCTATAATGAATAAAAAGGATGGACATATGGCAAGCAATAAACGCTTTGTAAAGACCTATTCACAAGGACAATTAAATGTGATGGAGATTTGGGTGGATAAGGAAACCGGTGTGAATTACATTTATCACGCGGCAGGGTATTCTGGTGGATTGACGGTGTTGTTTGATCGTGAAGGTCGACCTGTGATCACCTCGATCTATGATGTGGAGTAGATATGTTTAAGTTAGAGGGATTTGGGCTCTTTGTGAAGGACATGCCCACAATGATTCGTTTCTATCGAGATGTCTTGGGCTTTGAAATCAAAGAGGATGAACAGAGCTCCAATGTTTATCTTATTAAGGATGGGGTTTTGTTTTTAATGTATGGACGAAATGACTTTGAGAAGATGACCTTAAGGCAGTATGACTACGCATCTCCCATTCAAGGGCATACTGAGCTTGCATTAGCGGTTGAGAATTATGCGACTGTTGACGAGGTCTATAAGCAATTGATGGATTTAGGTGTTGCGTCGATCATGGAGCCTAAAACGATGCCTTGGGGGCAACGTACGTGTTATGTGGCAGATCCTGAGGGTAATCTTATTGAATTTGGATCATTTAACCCATGAAAGGAGAACCATGGCCTATCAATTTATCTGTTATTCAAATTGCAGTACCTGCAAGAAGGCGAGGAAGTGGTTGGATGATCGAGACATTTCTTATGTCTTTAGAGACATCAAAGCGGATCGTCCCAATGTAGAAGAACTTAACCAATGGCTTCCATTAAGTAAACTTCCCATCCGTAAATTCTTTAATATCAATGGTCAATCGTATCGTTCCTTAAGTGTCAAAGATTATTTGGATGATCTACCGACTGAACAAATCATTCATATATTAGCAGGAGATGGAATGTTGGTAAAAAGACCTTTATTAGTTGGGAATGACTTCGTTTTGGTAGGATTTACAGAAGAAGTTTGGGAAGTTCAATTTAAAAAGCAGCTTACATATCATCAATCAGTGTAGCTTCGCTTTATCAAATCCTCGATATTCAAGAATCTTATAAGTTCCTTATAAGGTTTTTTTGTTAAAATAGAATTGGAGGAAAATGGAATGAAAACTGCAGTGGTTTTAGCAGCTGGTAAAGGCACACGCATGCAATCAGAACTTCCCAAGGTCATGCATACGATCTTGAGTGAGACGATGGTTGAACATGTCTTATCAAATTT
>DHGC01000085.1:19300-52270 GCA_002402585.1 Erysipelotrichaceae bacterium UBA4808
TTCAAAGTGAACAACTTGGGACAGGTCATGCGGTGATGCAGAGTCTTCCCTTACTTCCAATTGAAGGGGATTCTTTGATTCTGTATGGAGATACACCGTGTATCCAGCCAGAAACCATGGCGAATCTCTATGAAGTGAATAAAAATGCGGATCTAACAGTATTGACAGCGATCTTTGATGATCCAGCACGATATGGACGTATCGTTCGCAATGCAGTGGGGGATATTGAAAAGATTGTAGAATATAAGGATTGCACAGATGAGCAAAAGTTGATCAAAGAGATCAATACAGGCATCTATTGTGTAAAGAATAAAGTCTTGCATGAATACTTGGCGATGATCAAGAATGAAAATGCGGCTAAGGAATACTACTTGACGGATCTGATTGAAATTGGTTTGAATCATGGTTTGAATATGCAGGCGATTCCTGTTGAAGATGTGAATGAAGTCATGGGCGTCAATGATCGTGTTGATTTGGCGAAGGCGAGTCAATGGATCCAACAGACCATTAATCAAAAGTGGATGAAAAAGGGTGTAACAATGGTTAACCCTGATCAGACGTATATCTCATTGAGTACAGAATTGGATGCGGATGTGACACTCTATCCCAATGTATATCTTGAAAAGAAAACCAAGATTGGTAAAGGAACCTCAATTTTACCCAATAGTTTCATTGTGAACAGTACGATTGGTGAGAACTGTAAGATTGATTCTTCACGCATCACAGATTCCATTGTAAAGAATAAAGTCAATGTTGGACCATTTGCGCACTTACGTGAACATTGTGTTATCGATGATAGTAATCGTATTGGAAATTTCGTTGAAATGAAAAATACACAGTTAGGCTTTGACAGTCGCTGTGCTCATCTAACCTATTTAGGGGATAGTATTGTAGGAAAGAAGGTCAACTTTGGCTGTGGTGTCGTAACGGTCAATTACGATGGTAAATCTAAGTTCAAGACCATCATTGGTAATAATGCCTTCATTGGAAGCAACGTTAATTTGATTGCGCCGATTGAAGTGGGTGAAAATGCGGTTGTGGCTGCAGGGTCGACCATTACACGGAGTGTTGATGATACGGATATGGCGATTGCTCGCGCACATCAAGTCAACAAGCCAGGTTATGGATTAAGATACAAGGAGAAGAAATGAGGGAGGTCGTAAAAATGAAGGATATCGTTGTCTTTGCGTTAACCAGTAGTATTGCTTTGGCCGATGAGATTTGTGTCCACTTGGGCATCAAACGAGGCGAGATTTCAGTGAAACATTTTTCGGATGGGGAAATCATTGTCGAGCCACTGGAGTCTGTTCGTGGTAAACATGTCTTCTTGGTTCAATCCACCTGCAATCCTGTTTCTGAAACACTCATGGAGGTGTTGATTGCCTTGGATGCGTGTAAACGTGCATCTGCGGATAAGGTTACGGTTGTTATGCCGTACTATGGCTATGCCCGTCAAGATCGTAAAGCACGTGCCCGTCAACCTATCACAGCGAAATTGGTTGCGGACTTGCTTCAATCTGCTGGTGCCGATCGTGTTGTGACATTGGATCTTCATGCGCCTCAGATTCAAGGTTTCTTCAATATTCCGACCGATGACTTAACAGCTGTATCCATGTTGGGTCAATACTTCAGAACAAAGAAGTTTAAAGACGAAGTCGTTGTGGTATCTCCAGATCATGGAGGCGCAACACGAGCTCGTAATTTAGCAGATACCTTACCAGGTTCAACGATCGCCATCATTGATAAGCGTCGTACGAAACCGAATGTGGCGGAAGCGATGAATCTGATTGGGGATGTCAATGGTAAGATTGCCATTATCATCGATGATATCGTCGATACGGGTGGATCTTTGTTGGGTGGTGTTGATATGCTGTATCGCAATGGTGCGAAGGAAGTCTATTGTGCCTGCTCACACGGAATCTTATCGAGCAATGCGGTAGAGCGTATTCACAACTCTTCAATCAAGGAACTTGTGGTCACCAACTCTATTCCATTGAATGATGAAAAGAAAGCTGAACCGAAGATTCGTCAAATCTCGATTGGCTATATGTTGGCAAAAACCATCCAAGCCATTCAGTTGCACACGCCTGTCAGCGAAATGTATAACATGTTCAATGACAAGAGTAAGGAAAATTAGTCAAATTAACCGACCACCTTGTGAAAGGTGGTTTTGTTTATTTAAGATGATTTTGATATAATAGTTGCGTGCGCAACAATATCACATGAGGAGGATGCATGTTACCAATAAACAAAACAATAAGCATCATTGAACGATCCAATATTCTATTTCGTAATGAAGCATTCAAACACATGAACTTAAGAGGGTACCAAGCAAGTTATCTCCTTGAAATCACACGTCACCCAGGCATTTCACAAGAGGAATTGACCCGCAACATGCATATTGATAAAAGTAATGTTGCTAGAGGCTTGATGCATCTCAGTGAACTAGGATATATCGAACGTGTGCAAGACGATCAAGATCTACGTGTCTTACGCCTTTATCCAAATGAAAGTGGAAATGTGTTGGCGATTGAAATCAAACGCATCCTACATAAACAACGCGATTACATCCTACAAGATTTTAGTGATAAAGAATTGGTGCAATTCCTACAATACCTTGAACGATTAAAGGATCGCGCTTTAGCCTTAGCAGAAAACGGAGCTATTTTATGAAAAAAATCTTAGGCTATCTAAACCCCTATAGGAAATTAATCATAAAGGGATTGAGTGTCAAAAGCTTTGCGACCATCATGGAGTTGTTTTTACCTTGGTTGTTGGCCTATATGATCGACTTCATCATTCCCACCAAAAGCATCCCTAAAGTTCTGTTTTATGGCTTCTTGATGTTGCTAAGTTCCTTATTGGCGTTAGGTGGGAATGTGTTGGCCAATCGAATGGCTGCACGGATCTCATCGGATGCGATTCGTGATCTAAGAGATGATGCATACAAACACATCATGGCTTTTTCCAATCGAAGTGTTGATCGCTTCACCATACCTTCTCTGATTTCAAGAATGACGACAGATACCTATCATATTTATCGCATGTTCAATGTCATTCAAAGAATTGGTATTCGTGCTCCGATTTTACTAATGGGCAGTATCGTCATGATGTTGTTTATTGATATGTATTTAGCGTTTGTATTGATTGCATTATTGCCAATTATTACCTGGGTAATTATATGGATCTCGCGTAAAGGCATACCTTATTATGATCGGCTCCAAACATCTTTGGATCAGTTGATCCGCGTGGTACGTGAAAACATCACAGGCATTCGCATCATTAAAGCGCTTGCCAAAGAAGATTATGAACAAGCTAAGTTTGATGGTGTGAATGAAGATGTATCCCGCAAAGAAAGAACAGCGGGTTATGTGATCGCGTCGTTGAACCCTCTAATGAACCTGATTCTTAATGGAGGCTTAGTTCTGATTCTAGGCATTGGGGCTTATCGTGTTACAGAAGGCCTAAGCAAGAGTGGTTCAATTCTTGCATTCTTAACCTATTTCGGGTTGATTCTAAATTCATTCCTAGCAATCAATCGTATTTTCCTTCTATTCTCACGTTCCAACGCAAGTTCAGAACGCATCGCAATGATTTTGGATGAAAAAGAAGAAGTGGTATTGGTAGAGTCCGAAGTACGTGATGAAGCATGTTTCATCGAGTTTAAGAATGTTTCTTTCTCCTACAATCAAACCAAGGCAGATTTAGAGAACATCAGTTTTACGATCAAACGTGGAAGCACCTTTGGCATCATTGGTTCTACGGGTTCTGGGAAGTCCACAATCGCACAATTACTATTAAGATTTTATGAAATAGATGAAGGATCGATATGGGTCGATGGTCGTGATCTTCGTAGTTATGATGTNNTACAGTGTTAAAGAAAACATCCAGTTTGGACGTGATGTCGAATTGAATATGGTTCAAGAAGCGGCTGAGATGGCGCAAGCACGTCCGTTTATAGAACAGCTTCAAGACCAATATGAAGCCAAAGTATTGCGTTCAGGTGCGAACTTTAGTGGTGGTCAACGCCAACGGATGTTGATTGCACGTGCCTTAGCAGATCGACCTGAAATCATCATTCTCGATGATGCGGCGAGTGCTTTGGATTATCAAACCGATGCGAAGCTCAGACAAGCGATTAAACGACACACACAAGCAACGACCATTCTGATTGCTCAACGCATCAGTACGGTTTTGCATGCGGATCAGATTCTCGTCTTGGAAGAAGGTAAAGTTGTAGGTTTGGGAAGTCACCAAGAACTTGCACAGACGTGTCCACTTTATCAAGAGTTGATGGTATTACAGTTAGGAGGCTCTGATAATGAGTAAGCGTTCTGGATTCTCAGCGATTGAAAAACCTCAGGATACGAAGAAGACATTACGGAAGTTGTTTCAGTATGTAAAAGGGGTAAAGTGGTTGCTCGGTCTAGCAATCCTGCTTACACTCTTGGCTAATGGTTTGCAGTTATGGGGGCCTTTCTATACAGGTAAGATCATTGATTTGATTTCTGGACCTACGGATCTTGATTTGTGGGTGAAGTTGAGACAGTTGCTCATCGTTCTGATTTTGGTGTATGTGGCGTCTTCAATCTTGTTGTATGCTTTATCCAGTTTGATGATCTATACCAGTCAGAAGATTGTGGTCAAGATGCGCCAAGATGTATTTAGGAAGTTCTTAGCCATGCCCGTCAGCTATTTTGATCGTCATCCCATTGGGGATCTCTTGAGTCGTATCTCCTATGATATCGATACCATCAATACTTCACTGTCATCGGATTTGATTCAACTGTTTGGATCCTTAGTCGTGGTGGTGGGAGCATTTTCAATGATGTTATTCATATCCTTACCTCTTTTATCGGTTTTCTTTATCTCGATACCCTTGTCAATTTTGACAACACGTTATCTGACAAAAATGACGCGTCCTTTGTTTAGAGAGCGCTCACGCAAATTAGGCGCATTGAATGGGTATATTGAAGAAACCTTATCAGGGTTTAAAACCATCAAAGCTTATGCCCAACAAGACACGATGTTTGAAGCGTTCAAGAAACAGAACGATGAAGCGTCGGAAGCTTATTACAAGGCAGACTATTTTGGCAGTATCGTCGGTCCAAGTGTTGGTTTCATCAATAACATCTCAATGACGCTCATTTCTGTATTTGGGTCCATTCTCTTCCTCTTGCAAGCCATCACCCTAGGAAACATTTCTTCTTTCCTACTCTATTCACGTAAGTTCTCAGGACCGATCAGTGAAGCGGCGTCCATGATTGCGGAGCTGCAATCTACATTGGCAGCCGCAGAACGTGTCTTTAAAGTACTTGAAGAACCCATTGAAATCATTGAGGAGAAACCTCAAACAATTGAAGATGTCAAAGGACATGTGAAGTTCACGAATGTTAGCTTTGCCTATGATAAAGATCGCCCGGTACTCAAACATGTGAATCTCGATATTCCCGCTGGAACCTTGGTGGCTGTGGTTGGACCGACAGGAGCGGGCAAGACGACACTCATCAATCTTCTCATGCGTTTCTATGAGATTCATGAGGGGAAGATCGAAGTCGATGGTGTTGATATCAAGTTGATGAATCAACACAGTCTACGATCGATGTTTTCAATGGTGCTTCAAGATTCATGGTTGTTTTATGGATCGATTTATGACAATTTAATCTATGGGAATGAACATGTGTCCAAAGAAGATGTGGAGCGTATTGCGAAAGAAGTGCATATTCATCATTTCATTGAACGCACACAAGATGGATATGATACCTTGATCACCGATGATGGGGTCAATCTCTCCAAGGGCCAGCGACAGTTGATTACCATTGCGCGTGCCATGTTAGCGGATAAACCAATGGTCATCTTTGATGAAGCCACATCCAATGTGGATACCTTGACGGAAAAGCGGATTCAATCCGCAACCCAGAAGTTGATGCATGGCAAGACATGTTTCGTAATTGCACATCGTTTGAGCACGATCATCAATGCGGATTTGATCTTAGTGGTTCATGACGGAGAAGTTGTGGAACAGGGAACACATACGCAGTTGATGCTAAATAAAGGGCATTACTATCATCTCTACATGGCACAATTTGCCTAATCAAAAGCGAGTAATTTACCGATAGCATCCATTATTGAAAGGAATATTATTTAGATGTATATCAAACTGTGGGAGGGACACTATGAGAAAAGTACTACTTCAAATTTTTTATATTACAGGTGATGATTGGCAAATAAGGACTTTGTGTAAAAAGATCGTTTCATCATGATATTTTATAGGACTGATCTCAAAATTTTCATAGATATGCAATGCTTTTAAAATATCAAGAGATTTTCAATTTATATCGCGAGTAGTCAAAAATTTAGAACAGTTTGCACTCTAATACGACCCCTTCTTTCGATTTTCATATTTGTATTGTCAACTTTGGAGGGAACATATCATAAAGTACTTTTGTTAATTTAAATCTTGGATTGACATCTTTTCAATATCTTTGATTTTTATTCTATTTTTTATTGAGTTAATATAGATAAAAGAAATAGCTAAAGTTGGCGAGTAAATTAAACAGAATATAATAAGAAAACTTTGTATAGAGATAACGAAATCGATAGCAATTATCAAGTAAAAGGAAATAGAAGAAAGAACACATAAAAACATTGGTAAAACCATACTCATGTTTTTTAAATTTATCTTTTTAATATATACTCTTATTAGAAAATAAAACAAAACTGGAAATATTACTGCAAAAGCAAACATAGTATTTTTTAGTATTGTATTCATATTCATTATTCTCCTTTTTTTGAGCTTTTGAATTCATTTATAAGCAACTTAGCGACGTTATAGTCTAATTCGTCACTTACGACCAATTTTTTAATCAAATCAATAAATGGTTCATCATGTGATTCTTCATTTAATTTAATCTTTTGTATAATTCTGTCTAGCCTAAGTCTAACTGTAGGATAAGTTACAGAATAATTACTTGCTAGCTCTTTTAGAGAGCCAGATGCAAGTATAAATCTTTTTATAAACATAAAATCTTCATCTTCTAAATTAGCTAACCATTTTGGTAAAGTATCTACATTCATATGAACTCCTTTAATAATATTAAAGTAACATTTAATAATATTAAAGTCAATAGAATGTTAGTAATTAATAAAAAGACTAATATAATTAAAGAATTCTTAAATATCTATTTTCTATTGTTTAAAGATTTGTTTTATATTATAATTATATCAACTTGGGGAAGTTAGAAAATGGGTAAAAAATGAAAAAAATAATAGTAACATTTGCATTGATCTTATTAGTTTTTAATTTTGGAGTCTCAGTTGAAGCTAAGGGGGGAGCAAGAGATTATATTGGTAAAACTTCTCACAAAGTTACTTTCAATATTAGAAACTTAAGAGTAGGTGATGAAAAAGTAGTATTTAATAATGGAGATGAAAAAGTAAGTGTTAAACTTGAAGAAATAGAACCAACTATTACTTTGTTTGGCTCAACCGGTTGGAGTGGTGGAACTATTCCAGATGGAACATCAACTTTAACAGTAAAGTATGAAAGTGGAGGCGTTTATACTGCATCATATAAGGCAACAGTAAAAGGTTCAACAAGTAGTATTTTAGATGTTCATAGCCCTTATATAAATATTAATGGTGCGTCCAATTTAAACATAAGTTACTTCGGTGTTGAGAGAAGTACTGCTACTAGTTCTTTAGTTGCAAGAGCATCTATGAGATACTCATACGAATATACACAGGGTGGTATCAACATAGGCACAGTAAGCAGATATCTTAATTTAGAGTTAAATTATAACGGTCAAGTCAATATACTTTGGCCTTAAAACTTAACCCCAAGTTAAATGAGAGAATAAGTGATTAATTTAATAATTTAGTATTAATTTATAGAGTTTTGGATTACATCAATAATCTTAAGCTCTATTTTTTGTGAATTAATTGAAAATTAGTAGATGTTTCATTTTAGAAATTGCAAGATTAGTTATATAAAACATTTAATTCGTTTCAAACTGATTTCTAACGATTTTAGTAAAATCTAAGAGTAGAACGGAAGCTGTTGGTAATTCACTCGCTTTTTAGTTCAATGATTTTTTGATGTTTGAAGCTATAGAGACCGGCATGATGTGTATGCTTTGGGTAGACTGTTCGCAATACAGCTTGGTATGCTTCAAGTTGAGATTGATACATCGCTAGTAATTCAATCTCATTCAGATGTCTGTCCGTTTTAAAGTCCACACAGTAGACATCGTTTTCATCGACCGCAAAGATATCAAAGATACCACGCAGAACTTCATTCTCATTCCTGTGGATGAAAGGAAACTCCTTATACACATGCATTGTTCGCATCTGCTCATACCAAGAGCTATGATAGAATGCCATCAATGCCTCCACTTCATCCAATGTGCATGCAGGGTCAAGTTCAAGAATCATTTCGCTTGTCCAATCGTTGCGTGGTAAGTTCTCAATCAAGTGATGGAGGCGTGTACCACGTTCTTTGCCATCGTTGAAGTTCTCAAGCTCCAATACTTTCGGGACGTTAACACGTGCATGACTGGAAGGACGTTTATAGGATAGTGTTGGTTCATCACGCTTTATATAGTGGAACGCCCCTTGTGCTTCTTTACGAACGTGATAACGATCTTCTATCGTATCTGCTGCGATCAACTTAACTTCAAAACCTTGGCCCATGGATTTAGCAGCTGCCATCGTTAAGAACGTATAACCGCGTGAACCTAAGATTAAATTAAGATCCAAGTTTTCTTCTTCTAAATTCTTATGATGTCTGTCCACAATGATCAACTTCTGTTCAGCCCGTGTCAATGCGACATACCAAACACGTAAGGCTTCTTCTTTCTCTTCTTTAAGCGTCTTATGTTTGATGGCGAGTGTCATTGGATTATCGCGTCTGAAGCGTTCTGGTAAAAGAATCGTATCCATTCCAATTCCAATATCGTTGTCATAATGGACACGACCATTGTTGCTCATGTCTTTAAATTGTTTGGTTCCTAAGACAAAGACCAAAGGCCACTCCAAGCCTTTGGATTGATGGATGGTCAGGACTTTAACCACATCATCTTCTTGCGATACGGGGATAGCTTCTGATGTCTTCTCATCTTGAATAACTTCAACCATTTGAATGAACTCAATCAAACTAAAGTTCTCTTCATCCAAGGCCTGTGCTTTCATACGTAAGAGATCCAGGTTGGTTCTTTGTTGGGTATCAATCTTGGTATCGTAGTAAGCATTAAATTGATACAAGGTATTCAAGAATGAACTAAGGTTTTGTGTACTCGCATTGACCAAATTCATTAATGCTTGATAAGCTTCAGGCTCTTGTGTCTTAAAACCGTCTAACAGTGAATAGGGAGCTTCGATGCGTAGCTTGGCAAGAAAGTTTTCATCGTAGCCAAAGAATTGTGAAAGGAGAACACCAACAAAAGCCAGTTCATCACTGGTATCCAAACAGAAGCGTAATACCTGTAAGACATCTTGAACACTTGATGAAAGGTAAAAACCTGCTTTGACGTCGATGAAATTGGGGATATTGAAGTGATCAAAAGCTTTTTTGAGTTCTAACTTTGCACGATGTGATTTCACCAACACCACGGCATCTTTCCAATGAGGGAAGCTTTGATCGGTATGACATTTGAGAATCGTTTGAGCGATATGATTGGCTTTGATACGATCAGCCTTGATGGATTCTTCATCCTCTTCCACAAGATCCTCAATCAAATGGAGTTCAATCGAAGATCCACCCTCTTGATCCGGCTTGCCAATCTTGACATGGTCCTTCTCGGAGTAGTGGCTTTCCAATCCTTCGATGTTCATTAAGTTTGAGAAGAGCTGGTTGTTGAAGTTAACGATGCTTTCTTTGGAACGGAAGTTGTTGCTGAGGTAGAGGGTCAAATCATTGGGATCCTGAGACTGCATCAAGCGACTCATAAGCTGAGGTCGTGCATTGCGGAAACGATAAATGGACTGTTTGACATCCCCAACCCGGAAGATATTATCACCACGACTGATGGAAAGAACAAGTTCATCTTGAACTTCATTGGAGTCTTGGAACTCATCAACCAGGATATCTTTGATTCTTGAGCGTAATTGATCGGCTACCTTGAACTCTTTATTCTTCAAGATACTCAGTGCCATTTTTTCCATATCCGAGAAGTCGAGCACTTCCGCATTTTCTTTGATGGTTTGGTAATGTTTACCAAAAGCAATCACCAAATCAAAGAGCGTGGCTAAAGGCTTCTCTAACATTTCAATGTCACTTAGATAAGTCTTCTCATCAAAAAGACGCACCACAAGGTCTTTAAGATGGTCGTAATATGCATCACGTTGACGTTTCGTTTCTGTTTCCAGTCCACGAATGGTTTTTGCTTGACGATTTGCGAGCTTATGAAGATGTTCCAAGTAGTTTGTGTATTGAAGTTGAGTCAGTGCCATTTGAGCTTGTGTGAGCTCGTTTTGAATGAATTGTGTATGGAAGCTGGCTTCATCGTTGATTTGATCGAAGGATAAGGCGTGTTGGTAGGCATCAAAACTTTGTTTGAGTTGAAGAAAGCCATCCATCAAGGTCGAAAAGAAAGCAGAACGGAAGGGTTCATCCAATTGACCAAGGTCATCATAATGCCGATATGCTTTTTTAATGGAAGTGAGCCATGTTTCAGGATCCAATTTTGCTTCCAACTTTCCATGCAAATCCAAAATGATCAAACGTAGATTTGCGTCTTCCTCAGGACGATGGTGCAGTAGACGTAATAATTGAAGATAGTTTGGCTCTGCTTTGAGGTATGCTTCATTCAATGTCAAATCCAAGGCTTGATTCTTATAGATGCTTGAAGTCGCTTCGTCTGTGATTGAATTCGCACGTTTCTGACTGATGCCCAAGACATAGGCATAATCCTTAACCAAGCCTAGGCAGAAGGCATGAATCGTTGATATGCGAGCCGATGCCAAAAGGGCGATCTGACGATAGATACGTTCATCATGTGATGCTTTATAAGCGATTTGAAGTTGCTTGGCCAAGCGTTTCTTCATCTCAGTTGCCGCAAGATCGGTAAAGGTCATGGCTAAGATTTCATCCACGTTAACCCCATCTTCAATGATGCGCTTCATCAAACGCGCGACTAAGACCGTTGTCTTCCCCGCCCCAGCCGAAGCGGATAGAAGGATGTTCTTACCAAGTGTATTGATGGCTGCGATTTGTTCAGGACTCTGCTTCATTTTGGGCTCCTTCACTCAATGATGCGATGCTTGTTCGATTCCGTTCTTTCTTGGCTTCACCCTTGAACTGACAGATGGCTTTATAGTCGCAATACTCACACGCACCTTCAACACAATCCTTGGCAATCACGCCGCACCTAAGTTCATCGTAGAGTTGCGTATACAATTCATACAAGGCTTGTTTTAAAAGTTCAAATTGAACAGTTTTCGTCTCAACTTTGTCCCCTTTAAGCTTGAAGCCCTTGATAAAACGTGCCTGTTCATCTTGTTTTTCCACATCATCAAACGTGTAACCTTCCCATTGACGCGATTCGATGTAGTCGGATTGGTGATCCACATCGGTAAAGAGCGTTAACCCTTTTGTCTTGGCATAGGTGCTCGGTTTGATTGAAATCGTATTTTTCTGACCAAAGGATGCATAGTAAATTCCCGAGACTTTTTTATTAAAGATGTTAGATCCAAAATACGCATACGTTGGAAGCTGTAGTTTATTACCACTCAACACAGATTTTGCACTCAAAGTTTTTGAAGAGCTCTTGTAATCAATGATGCGAACATAATCACCACGTTGATCGATGCGATCGATGAAGCCCTTGAGTTGGATACGTTTGTTCGCATCAAGTTCAAGTGTCTGTTTGAATTCAACTTCCACATCCAAAGGTTCGTAGTCTGTCGCGTGTTCAATTTGATCGAATAAATTCAAACTCTCGGAAAGGAGCTCTTTGGCACGCACATGAATTGTGTTAATTTTTGAAACTTGACTAGGATAGAGCCTCTTTAAGTCGTTGAAAAGAGGATCCACAAGTTCATCGAGATGACGTTGACCAAAGTTGGCATATTCTTTATGGGCTTTACGAACACTGCGTTCAAAGACTGCGTGTGCAATGGTTCCCAACAGTGAATTATCAATCTCAAAGGGTTTTTGAACATAGAGTCTCAATCCTGCTTTGAGATAGTATTGATAAGGACAACGAAAGAAACTCTCAAAAGAAGAAACACTTCCAAATAAATCCTCATTCTTAAAGAAGAGCTGTCTCGATTGTTCAGGATCGAGTTTGAATTCGCGATCAACACTCATTTCAGCTTCTTGAAGGGGAAGTGGCTCAAAATGGTCCACATTTTTACGTTTCAAGAAATCTTCAATCTCAAACGAGAGTGAAGCACCTTTGCCTTCATAATTCCCAACAGAATAGGTAAAGGTCACAGAATCCGCCATTTCAAAAGAGCGTTCCATCTGTTCAATATACCATTGGTAGCGTTGCGACGGATCGTCTTGGATGCAGCTGTTGAAGTAATCCTCATCAAAGAATCCACGATGAACGGGGTACTGTGGATAATTCTTTTGAGTACAACCCATGATGAACGTTTGCTCCATGAAAGGAATCATCGCATCCTGTAGACCAACGATTTGAATGCCTTGTTCAGAGGATTCACTGTTTTGGATCTGTTCAAGTTGGTGTATCAAATAGGGTAATTGATTCAGGCTCTTGAGATGGGGTAGATGATTTTGTAAGTTCGTACGAATCAAGTTGAGTGCATTCGCATCTGTACAATACTGTGCAAAGCAGCCATATACCTGCTTAATTAATACTTGAATATCCATTTCTGGTTTCAGTTCAAGTAGGGGCAACAAATTTGGTCTAAGTTGCTCGCTCTTCGCTTCAATCTCTAAGAGTTGGCGAATTGAACGCTTATCCCAAATATCATTCTCATAGAGGGTTTCGCTGAGATGATTGAATGGTTGTGTGAATGCGACGAGCGATGGTTGAGCGATTTCAATGTACTTGAGAGCTTGAAGAATGTTTGGATCTTGAATCAATGAACTCTTAAGGATACGTACCAAGTTATCCAGTGTGGGTTCAATCGCAAATTCGAGACAATCAATGAATTGACGGACTTGAAGCAAGGGTCTAGATGAAGTATAGGTATAAGGGATTTCAAGTTGTTTCAAATAATTGGTTAAGGGTTCAATAATCTCCGCATCCAAACAAACAATCAAAGTCTTATCGTAGCTCGTCTTGGACTGTGTGATCATTTGAACGACACCATACGCTTCCATTCGAGGATTCTTAGCATAATAGGCATGGTAATTACTTGGTGTTTGAGGAATTTCTAAAAGCTTAGCCCCATGGTCAAGCATGTGTTCAATCCGCTTATGTTCCGCATACGCTTGAATGTAAGGCACAAGCGTCACATTCTCAAAACTAGACTGTTTCATGAGTGCTTGATGTGATTTGTATTTGGGATATGAGCTTGGGTCGATTCGCTCAAGTAATTGTTTGAGTTCTCTATCCTTGCTGGATTGTGAAGGCAAGGAAGCGATATCGATATTTTCTTCAGCCATTTCACGAATGAATTGAATGATTTCATCGACAGCACTGGGGTGGTTCAAGCTCTTGTAAAGAACCTTGAAATCCGGCTTGTGCTTAAGGATGACATCCACCACATGCCAAAAATAGTCGATATTTGAGGGCAACTTTGAACTTTGTGTGATGAAGTTGTCAAAGCTTAAAACACTTGTCCCAAAGAGCTCGACGCCTTCATCTAAAAAATGTCGAATCACCGCTTTTTGAGCGTGTTTCTGTGCAATTATTGTTATGATATTGTGCTTGTCCATCGTGGTGTCCTCAAGTATAATTATAAATGACGTTTACAACTTAAACTATGAAAAATCAAGAACTGTACGGAAAAATGGCCTTATTCATGGCTGCCTTCCTTTGGGGAGTCAGTTTCATAGCTGTTGAAAAGGCGATGGACTTCGGATGGACCCCTTTCAACCTTTTAGGTGTGCGTGGTTTGCTGGCAGGATCCGCTCTAATGATCTTTGCATACAGACGTAAGTTCTGGTTCAATGGAAAGTTGTTATTTGAGAGTGCTTTGGCGGGTTTCATCATGTTTCTAGGAATGGCTTTACAGACCTATGGACAAGCGATGTCCACTGTGAGTAATTCTTCGTTCATTACAGTGCTTTATGTGGTGTTCATCCCCATCATGTTGTGGAAAGTTCAAAAGCCAAGCTTCAGTGTACTATTGGCTATTTTCTTTGGAGTTCTTGGGACAGGTTTCCTTACGCTACAAGAAGGACTGAGTTTGCGTCTAGGGGATATCCTATTAGTGGGAAGTGCTTGGATGTTTGCTTTGCATATCATCTTCTTGGGCCGTTTGGCACGCTTCAATGATGCAATGTCTGTTTCTGTGGTTCAATCGTATACCATGAGTCTCTTCGGGTTTATCTTTTCATTCTTTTTAAATCAATCGATTCCAAATGGTGGTTATATCTATGTCGCTTATGCAGGTTTCTTGAGTAGCGGATTGGCTTTTCTTTTACAACTGTATGGTCAGAAACATGTCAAGCCAACGGCAGCAGGTTTGTTCCTGACGATGGAAGCGTTATTTGGAAGTTTAGGGGCAATCATTTTGTTAAATGAACCCTTTACGATAAATATTTTTATTGGAGGCAGTTTAATGGTTCTAGCGGTTGTGACGATCGAACTTGGACCGAAGCTGTTTCCCCGTATTAAGGGAGGATAGTAATGGATTCTTTTGTAACGCTCACCAATATTCTTGACCAACGCAAAGGGAATCCGCATTGTGAATTCAATGGGTTTCTCGAAGATTATGCCGCTCTATTACCAGATAATCATCCACATTTAAGTTTGTTTAAGAAGATTCTTGAGAAAGATTGCGATTTTAGAGTTCTCGTAAGGTATCGCTTCGATATCAATCATAATTTGATCTCTAATCAAATCATTCGTTACAAAGATGTTCAGAAGATTCCAGATCATCAATTCGATTTACCGTATTTAGTTTATGGTAAGAATCCAGATGGAGATCTCTGTGGTTTGATTCTCCTTGATGGGGATGCATCGTCATATTTGCTTGCGAAGGGGTATTTCTTAGCTTTAACGGAACAAGGCTCACTTCTGGAAAACATGAAGAATCAATGTGTGTCTTGTTATATCAATCATCCTAATCTATTCAATGCGATTGATAAACTCTACACAGATAAGTCTAAAGCGGGTGCGGTTCAACGCATGTTGGATTCCGATGTCTTTGGTTCTTATGAAGAACTCCTCACGATGGTGTACAAAACAGCAAGTCAAGTTCAAGAAGAAGTCAAAGATACAATAAAATCAAATCCTAATCGTGAAGCGACGATCTATCCTGCGGTTGTGAAATGGTACTTGTTGAAGAAGATGATTTATGTTCATACCATGATGAATCGCACACTCCTTCAAGTTGAATGTGAGAATGATGTTCGTATGCAGCGTCACATTGCCAAATTGAATTCCGATCATGTTCAATTCTTAATGTACAGTGAAATGTGGCGGATGTAGTTTAAAGTAAAGATAACACTCATATGTATTTGTGAGTGTTTTTTTGAGTAATAATAGTAATTACTTTGATTATTGGTGCATAATTGAGCGATTATTTGCCTATCGATATAAAGCTATGCAATAATTAAAGCATTTATGGAGGACTTATGAACAATGAATTTTTCCAGTCCATTATCAATAATGTCGCCATCTTACTCGTACTTGCGCTATTAAATCAACTGAGGCATCAGTATTTCAAGAAGATGGGTAAAAATGCTTTTATCGAAGGTGTCATCGCAGGCTTGATCGGTGTTGCAATCATGATGAATCCCTTGGTTTTTAGAGCGGGCTTGGTTTTTGATACACGTTCGATATTATTGAGCCTTTTAACCTTGTTCTTTCCAATGCCAACAGCCTTGATTGCGGCTGGAATCACCACCATTTATCGAATCATCATGGGTGGTGTAGGGATGCTTACAGGTATCTTGGTCATTGTTGTCGTGACAGGCTTTGGCTATTTGTGGCGTCGCTTTGTCTTTGAGAAAACTTTTATGAACCGTGCAACAGAACTCTATGTTTTCGGTGTACTGGTTCATTTTTTGATGCTTTTGTGTATGTTTACGTTGCCGAAGAATTTAGCTGCTGAGACCTTGAGCACACTTGGGCCAAGCATTCTATTTATTTATCCGATAGGGACCCTTATTTTAGGTCTTCTTTTCTATCAAATTCGCGATATTGATGAAACAACAACCAAGGTTTTTGAGAATGAAGCGGTTTATCGAGGTATCTTTGAGAACAATCATGCGATTATGTTGTTGATTAATCCAAAAACAGGCGAGATTGAAGATGCGAACAGTGCAGCTTTGAGTTTTTATGGTTATCCAAAAGAGACGTTATTGAGCATGAAGATTAATCAAATCAACACACTGAGTGCAGAAGAGATCAAAGAAGAGATGCAACGTTCGATTCGTTCAGAGAAGAACTATTTTGAATTCAAGCATCGTCGGGCCAACGGGATGATATCTGATGTAGAGGTACATTCTGGGAATGTGCAGATTAAGGGGGAAACGCTCTTATACTCCATCATTCATGATGTATCACAAAAGGTGAGCTTTCAAAACGCAATCCAAGAGCGCGATCGTTTACTAAGAGCTATGCTCAATCATTCACCCTATGCAGTTTTCTTGGTTGTTGACTTTGAATTCAAATATTTGAATCAACCCGCCTTTGAACTATTTGGTGTGGTAAACTCCAATCATATTTTGACGCATTCTGTTTTTGAATACATTGCCCCAATGTACCACGATCAAGTTCGAGAAAGACTCACGCGATTGATCAAAGACAAGGGAGCACTCGAACCCACAGAATTGGTTTACTTGAGGCACGATGGAACAGCATTTGAGGTTGAAGTTCTCTCTGTCTATTATGAGTATGATGGTGTTATTGGAACATTGGCCTTTGCGCGTGATATTTCGGAGCAGAAGAAGATTCAAACAGCTCGCTTTGAGCTTGAACAGCGTTCTCAGCAACAACAAAAATTGGAGTCCATTGGTCTTCTTGCAGGGGGCGTTGCCCATGAAATAAACAATCCGATCCAGGGTATCATGAACTATGCTGAATTGATTGTGGAAGGCAGTGCAGAACCTAAGTTACAGGAATATGCTTCTGAAATCATCTCTGAGTCCAAGCGTGTTTCTGAAATTGTTCGCAATCTTCTTCAATTCTCACGTATGGATAAACAATCGCACAGTTCAGCCCGCATTGAGGATATCATCAATCGTACGATATCTTTGGTTAATACTATTTTCCGTAAAGATAATATCAAAATCACAGTCGAAATCGAAGATGATCTTCCATCAATCCAATGTCGCTCCCAACAGCTCCAACAAGTTCTAATGAATCTTTTGACGAATGCACGAGATGCAATTCAAGAGGATTTTAATCTTGATAAAATAGATAAACATATCATCATTGCAGCACATCGACAAATTCACCATCATCGTGATTACCTTGTATTAAGTGTTGCGGATAATGGTGTCGGAATCCAAGATGATGTAAAAGAAAAACTATTTCAGCCTTTCTTCTCGACAAAGTCAAAAGATAAGGGAACGGGATTAGGCTTATCCATCTCATATGGGATCATCAAAGATCATGATGGCTTCATCGAAGTAATCAATGAAAAAGGGAATACACGTTTTGATGTCTTTCTACCTGTGAAAGGAGATTACTAATGGCTAAAGTACTTTTGGTTGATGATGAACGCTCGATTCGTATTACTTTATCGGCATTTCTTGAAAAGGAAAATCATGAAGTAGTCACCGCATCCAATGTGGAAGATGCGTTATCGATACTAGATAAGGAAGCCTTTGATCTGGTTATTTCAGATGTGATCATGAGTGGGAAGTCTGGCTTGGATCTCTTGAAAAGTGTTCGTGATTTTGGATTGGATACACCTGTCATCATCATGACTGGAGAGCCAACCATAGAAACAGCCGTGATGGGCATTCAATACCAAGCATCGGATTACTTAAGCAAACCTGTGGAACGAAAGGAGTTTCTCCGGGTTGTTCATCGTGTTTTAAACATCAAAGAACTCTTAGATGAGAAGAAACAACTTCAAATTGAGAACGAACACTATCAAAAGAACCTAGAAGCATTGGTTGAACAGCGAACAGCCGCATTGCTTGAAGCAAGCGCAGGTGTGGTGAGTCTTTTGGCAAAAGTCATTGAATATCGCGATCCTTATACGGCAGGGCACCAACGACGCGTTGGTAATCTTGCGGCGGAGATCGCAGTGAATATGGGCCTCAGCAATAAACAAGTTGAAGATGTACGCATCATTGGCTATGTCCATGATGTGGGTAAGATTGTGGTTCCTTCTGAAATCTTGTCGAAACCAGGACGCATCTCTGAAGTCGAAATGGCGCTCATCAAGGAACATGCCCAAGCAGGCTATGAGATGATCATGGAAGCAGGACTACCTCAAGCATTTGCTTTGGCGGTTGGTCAGCACCATGAACGTTATAATGGTTCGGGCTATCCCAACAAACTTGAGCACAAAGATATCTTGCTTGAAGCTGAAATATTGGTTGTGGCGGATGTCGTGGAAGCGATGATCTCCCATCGCCCCTATCGGCCTGCACGATCATTGGAAACCGCCATGCAAGAGATTGAACAAAATAAAGGGATCCTCTATGATCCCGAAGTTGTGGATGCGTGCATTCGATTACTTAATCAGAAGGACTATACCGTGGATGATACATCGCATAAGGTGCAGATCACACGGGAAGAATACAACTAAACAAGCTTCGGCTTGTTTTAATTTTCAAACATTAAACCAGCTGTATATCCACTTGAGAAGGCAACGGTCATGTTGTAGCCACCGGTGAGTGAGTTGATATCCAAGGCTTCTCCACAGACAGAAAGCCAAGGAACCAATTTGGAACGCATCGTTTTTGGATCGATTTCTTTAAGCGAGACACCACCATTTGTCACAAAGGCAGTCGTGAAACCACGTGTCCCGTGAAGTTCAAGCTTAAATTGCTTGATGGAGATGATATCTAAAGATGCTCGTGTCTTAAGAACTTGAAGGAGTCGTTTAGGGATCCCATAGGCCTGTAAAACATCCTCGATAAGCTTTGACTTTAATTGTGCTTCAAGTTTTTCGCGTTTCACTTGAGGTAGAAAATCAATAGAAACATAGACCTTATTTCCATCTTTGAAGGCGTCATTTAGATAGCTGCTGGTTTGTAGCGCTGCAGGACCGGATAAACCGAAATGCGTAAACAAAAGATCATGCGTCACTTGAATGATCTTTTTATCATTCACATACGCACTCATTGAAACATCCTTAAATGATAAACCCTGAAGTTCTTTCGCTTGAATGATCGACGCATTGCTTACTAAAGGAACTTCGGATGGCTGCAAAGGGGTGATGGTGTGTCCACACTGTTTCAAAAGCTCAAAGCTTTGACCATTGGATCCCGTTTGTGGATAGGTTGCGCCACCTGTCGCAAAGATAAGGTGATCAAATGAGAAAGAACCCTTGTTTGTTTTTACTTGTTTCTTCTTAGCGTCAATGGCACTGACCAGCGTGGATAATTGTACCTGCACACCCAATTGCTTAAGTTCATTCTCAAGTACATTAACGACATCTTCAGCTTTATCACTCGTGGGGAAGATGCGTTGATGGTCTTCTTCTTTAAGCTTAAGTTTACGCTCAGTAAAGAAGCGCATGATCGCATGTGGATCCATATTGTTGAGGCTGCTAAAAAGGAAACGACCATTGCGTGGCGTATGTTTGATGATTTCCTCTGCGCTGACATTGGCTGTTAAGTTACAGCGCCCGCCTCCTGTTAAACGTAATTTCTCGCCTAGGCGTAGATTGCCTTCAATTAAAATTACGGTATTTGTAGGGTTGTGTTTCTTACATGCGATGGCTGCCATACAGCCAGCTGGGCCACCTCCGATGATGAGGATTTGTTTCATGGTTTGCTTTCTATGATTTTATCAGTTTGATAAAGAATCTCAATTTGACCGCGTGTGATTTCTTGAAGATGTGGGATAAAATCCATATTCTGTGTTAACAGGGTCAAGGTCACAGCGGAATCGAAGTGCTTACGAATGATTTCTTTAGGATTAAATAAATGGAGGATGGTATCGGCGTATTGGATGGGAAAACGGATTTGACTTTCAACCATCTGGACAAGCGGATTTAATCGAACACTTGCGAGTGCTTCCGCAACAGAACTGTTATACGCACGGGTCAAACCACCTGCACCGAGTTGGATTCCTCCATAATAACGAATTACCAAGGCCAATATATCAATCACATCTTGCTTACGTAATACCTCCAACATGGGCAATCCAGCTGTTCCACTGGGCTCGCCATCGTCGTTGGAGCGTTCATGGTTTTCGATGCGGAAAGCTGTACATATATGTGTTGCTTTAGGATGTCGTTTGTGGGCATCCTTTAAGATGACTTGAATCTCTTCAAGCGTGAAGACACGATGAAGCTCGGTAATGAACTCGGATTTCTTCAAGATTATCGTATGGCTTATGTTACAATTTAGTCGTACAGGCATAGCCTTAGTTTAGCTTAAAAAACCATTTAATAAAAGTGAGGACTTTATGATCAAACGATACGCCAGACCCCAAATGACACAATGCTGGAGTGATCAAGCCAAATATGAGGCATGGTTGGCTGTGGAGCTCGCAGTTTGCGAAGTATACCACGAAGAAGGCATGATTCGTGATGACGAGATGCAAGCTTTACACAAAGCAAGCTTTGATCGTGCACGTATCGAAGCCATTGAACAAGAAACACGTCATGATGTTGTCGCATTCACGCGCGCAGTCAGTGAAACATTAGGGGATGAAAAGCGCTGGATTCATTATGGACTAACCTCTACGGATGTGGTGGATACAGCTTTGGGTGTTGTCTTTAAAAAGGTCAATACTTTACTCAAGGAAGATATCTTAAAAATGAGAGCAGTCTTGGTTAAAAAAGCCAATCAATATAAACATACAGTATGCATGGGAAGAACCCATGGTGTGCATGCGGAAATTACGAGTTTTGGTTTGAAATTTGCTTTATGGGTGGATGAGTTGGATCGACAACTGCTTCGTTTCGAAGATGCCTGCCAAGGCATTGAAGTGGGTAAGATCAGTGGTGCGGTTGGCAACTGTTTGATTACAGGAACGACTTTACAAGACAAAGTAACACAACGTTTAGGTCTTCAATCATCGAAGATCTCGACGCAAGTCTTACAACGCGATCGCCATGCTTATTATCTAAGTATCCTTGCGTTGATTGGTTCCACATTGGAAAAAATCAGTGTTGAATTCAGACATCTTCAAAGGACAGAAGTACGTGAAGTAGAAGAAGGCTTTGGGTCTAAACAAAAAGGATCCAGTGCGATGCCACATAAACGGAATCCGATCTCATTCGAAAATATCAGTGGCTTATCACGTGTCTTACGTGGCTATATGATGACGTCCTTTGAAGACATTCCTTTGTGGCATGAACGGGATATCTCTCATTCATCGGTTGAACGCATCATTTTTCCGGATGCGACGGTTCTTTTGGACTACATGCTCAATCGTATGACGGGTTTGATTGAGAACTTACAAGTCTTTGAAGCGAACATGTTAAAGAATATCAAGCTCACGCATGGAGTCATTTACGCCCAACGTGTTATGAGCTTTTTGATTGAACATAAAGCCTTTAGTCGTGAAGTGGCGTATGATCTGGTTCAACCGTTGGCGATGCAGGCATGGCAGCAGAGTCAAGACTTTAAACCTCTTTTGATGGATAATGAAACCATTCGTAAGGCCATGAGTTTGGATGAAATTGATCAGTGTTTTACCTTGGCGTATTATCTTAAAGAAGTCGATGCGATCTATGCAAGAGTAGGTCTATAGGAGGACATATGCAAGATGTTCTGATTCTCGCTGCCGGTGAAGGTTCAAAGTTTTGGCCTTACCAATCCACACGGAATAAAGTAATGTTTCCACTGGGGAATAAACCGCTGATTCAACACAGCATTGAAGCGTGTTTAGCTGCAGGTGTGAATAAGATTGTCATTGTGGTAAAGCACCATGTGGAACCTTTGATTGCTTTGTTTCGGAATATCCCACAAGTTGAATTCGTTCAAGTCAATGATTCAAAGGGTACTGCTCATTCGTTTGTCTTGGGTATGGAAGCGTGTCAGGGTGACGTGACGGTTTTATATGGGGATATCTTTATCCCTAAGGAAGAATTGATAAAGTTCTTACAAAGCTATGAAACCAACACCATCGCCCTAAGTCCCCTAAAAGAAGATCCTCGCCATGTGATTGCCTGTGAAGTTAAAGAGAAATCCATTGTCCTTTTTGGGGCGCACCAACGTGGGCATGCGATGACGCATGTGGCCTGTGGGTTTCATGCTCATCGAAGTTGGGTATTCTATGCAAAGACCAATCCGAATCGTTTCAGTGATTTAAAGGTAGGTGTGGGATCACCATTTGAGTCCTATCTAGAGGAATCCATTAATGAGATGATCAAGCAAAACATCGTATTCAAGGCTTATGATATTAAAGGTGAAGTTTATGACTTTGACAAGCCTTGGCATGCGCTCTATGCGAATGCTCAATATGCTCTGGACCAATGTTCAGCTCTAACAGAAAATAGTTTTGGTGAAAATGCGAGTATTCATGAAAGCGCACGTATTGAAGGCTTAGTCCATTTGGGTAAAAATAGTCATATCGGACACAATGTTTGGGTTCGTGGGAATGTGATCATTGGTGAGAACACAATCATCGATCAAGGTGTCATTCTTGAAGGTAATCTTATGCTTGGAGACAATTGTAGTGTATTGAATCATGCCAAAGTTCATGTGGGTTCCGTTATTGGACCGAACAATAAACTAGACCAAGGCTTTGAGTTCTTGGGTGGGGTCACCCTCAATCATGTATACATGGTGCACTATGGTGAATACTACGGCTGTATTGGTGAACACAGTGATTTAGGTGCAGGTACGACCTGTGGGACCTTACGTTTCGATGATGGTTTGACAAGTCATAGTGTAAAGGGACGTAAAGAAATACCTCTCCATTTTTCCAATGCGAGCTATATGGGGGATTATACACGTACCGGTGTGGGGGCGATTTTAATGCCAGGTGTCAAAGTAGGTGCGTACAGTGTTGTGGGCAGTGGCGTCATCTTGAGTAAGGATGTAGCAGATAAACGTTTGATCTATGTCAAACAGGAATTGGTTGAAACGGACTGGGGTCCGGATAAATATGGGTGGTAGGAAAGGAGTAGTATGCGTAAAGTAGAAATTGGTTTAAGTGTCTATCCTGATTTTTATCGCTTTGAAGTGATTGAAAAACAGCTACGTCTAGCCAAGGAATTGGGGTATACACGTGTCTTCACCTCGATTCAATTGGGTAATCTTGGTTTTGAGAATGCGTTTGAGCGTCCGAATCAAGACTTTGCTAAACTCTTTAACTTGTGTCGAGAATTGGGCATCAAGAGTCATGTGGACTTGAATGCGGAGGTGTTTGAACAGCTTGGAGCGAAGTTGGATGATTTGAAACCAATCGTCGATATGAACATTGATGTCATTCGTTTGGATGGCGGTTTCGTAGATGAGGAAATCGTTCAATTAACCAATAACCCTTACGGACTGATCATTGAAGACAATGCGTCGTATCCAGATGTCTTATGGGATCGCGTCGATCAAATCAAGGCGAAGGGGAATATTGCGAATTATCGTGCATGTCATAATTTCTATCCTCGTAATGAAACCGGATTGGATTTTGATGATGCGGTTGGGACAGCTGAGATCTTTGATGATTTGGAAGTCGGTTGTGGAGCGTTCATCACTTCACAGAGTTCACCGCGGGACTTGAATCCAAGTGGACAAGGCATCCCAACCATCGAGGAACATCGCTTTCTTCCACCTGAAATCGCCTTTAGTGAATTACGCAATACCGGTGTCTTTGATATGATTCTCTTTGGGGATGGTTTACCCAGTGAAGCGGATTTAAGAGCAGTGAGTGCGATCGCAATGAAGGATTATGTGGAAATCGAAGCGTGGCTGGACAAAGATCTACCAGCAGATCAACACAAACTCCTCTCAGAGACGATTCTCTGGTCACGTCCAGATCAACCTAAGCTTTTATTGCGTGCGACGCAGACCCGTAAAAAGGTATCTGTACCCGTTAGCCGTTGCTTGGCTAGACCTTATCTAGCCATCACTTTGGATAATGTTTTATCCAATCGCTATGAGGCTGAAGTGCAGATCATGTTAGAGGACTTAGGACCATCTCAAGTTGCCAATGTGGTGGGACAGGTCAAGTCTACTTGTAAACGCCTATTGAATCAAGTAAAATATAAACAGTATCCATTCAAAATAAAGGAGCAAACATGGAAGGTCTAGAACTCGTAAGTTTTCAAATCATAGCAGCAGCAGGATCTGCTCGTTCATCGTATGTCGAAGCGCTACAAGCTGCCAAAGCTGGTAATTATGAAGAAGCAGAAGAAATGATTAAGCAAGGGGATGACGCTTTTGTTGAAGCTCACCATGTCCATGCGGAACTCATTCAGAAGTTCGCAATGGGAGAAGAAATCGGCGCAAACATCTTGTTGATTCATGCAGAAGACCAAGTCATGAGTGCTGAAGTCTTGAAGATCATGGCGACAGAATTCATCGAATTGTATAAAAAATTGGATAAATAAAAGGCGAGAGCCTTTTTATTTTGGTGTACAATAAAACTATGAAAGAACACATGGAACAATTGCTTACTGAAAAACCGAATTCAAATAGTTTGAATCTCGATCAAAAGAATGCTCTTGAAATCGTTCAATTGATGAACGAAGAAGACAAGAAAGTCGCGCTAGCGGTTGAGGCTCAACTCCTCAATATTGCCAAAGCAGTGGACTTGATCGTTGGGCAATTGGAGATGAAGGGGAGAGTCATTTACTTTGGAGCGGGAACCAGTGGCCGTCTTGGTTTCTTGGATGCTTCGGAGTGTCCGCCAACCTTCTCCACAACTGATGAATTTATTGCCTTGATCGCTGGGGGTGAGCGTGCCATTAAGAGTGCGGTTGAAGGCGCAGAGGATTCGGAAGATTTGATTATCGGAGAATTAAAAGCATTGCAATTCAGTGATCGTGATGTGGCGGTTGGGATTGCGGCAAGTGGAAGAACACCTTATGTAATCAGTGGTTTGAACTACGCTCGCTCAATTGGGGCAAAAACCATTGCGATTTCCTGTAATCCAGATTCGATGATTTCACAATACAGTGATGTGGGCATTGATGTGGAAGTTGGACCTGAGGTCTTGACAGGATCTACCCGTTTAAAAGCGGGGACAGCCACCAAGATGGTCTTAAATATGTTATCGACCGCATCCATGGTTCGTATGGGTAAAGTCTATGGCAATCTTATGGTGGATTTGAACCCAAGCAATATCAAATTGATTGATCGAGCGAAGCGCATCATCATGCAGGCTACAGGTGTGAATGAAAAAACAGCACATCAAGTGCTCTATGATGCGAATCTTAAAGTTAAGGTTGCGATTGTCATGATTAAGAAGAAATGCAGTGCGACGGATGCCATCTTAAAGCTTGAAAAAGCGAATGGCTTTGTCCACAAAGCGATCCTGTAAGTTGACTGAGGCCTATTCATTGAATAGACCTTTATTTGATAAAAGTTGCGGTTATAACCGCAAAAATGTTTACTTGAATAAACTGATTGAATTTAAAGATACAGAATTAGTTAAAGTCATAACTGGAGTACGCCGTTCAGGGAAGTCGATGCTTGGCAAAAACGGATCAATGGACTTCGTGTTAAGTTTGATTGTGATATCTATATTACAGGGTCAAATGCAAATCTTCTATCTGGTGAGCTTGCGACATATTTATCAGGACGATATGTTGAGATTAAAGGATTGCCTTTGTCTTTTAAAGAGTTTTTAAAATTTAAGGGTGATGATAGTAAGACAAAAACTGAAGAATACTATGAGAAGTATGTTAACAATGGAGCTTTCCCTTCGATTGTGTTATTAAAAAATGAAAACATTCTAGATGACGTTATAAAAGGGATTTACAATAGTATCCTTCTGAAGGATGTAATGTTGCGTGGCAACATTAAGGATGGTTTTTTGCTTGAAAGACGTATAACATTTATTTTCGAAAACATTGGAAATACTGTAACGAGCAATTCAATAGCGAACACATTTCAATCAATTGGAATTAAAACAAGGAATGAAACGATTGATTCATATTTAGGTCTGCTTGAAAATGCACACACAATCTATAAAGCAAGCCGTTTTAATATTCGTGGAAAAGAACACTTAAAAGGGAACGCAAAATACTATTGTGTTGATATTGGTCTTAGAAGTGTTTCTGTTGGTAGAAATAAAGGTAATTATGGTTCGATATTAGAAAATATCGTCTAATTGAACTAAAAAGAAGAGGATATGAGGTGTCGGTTGGAAAACTTGATGGTATTGAAATTGATTTTGTTTGTACAAGAACTGATGATACACATTATTACCAAGTAGCTTATGACATTCCGAAGCAAAGCAAACGTGAATCGGATAGTCTATTAAAGATTCCTGATGTTTATAAAAAAACAATTATTATAGCCAACCGTATGGCAAAAGGGAATAGTGATGGAATTGAAGTGAAATACATCATTGACTTCTTATTAGAAAAAGAATTCTAACAAGTTGACCGAAGCTCTATTGAAATGTTTCACTTTCTCAACTCAATAACTTGATTCGCAATCAAATGCGCTTCTTCAATGTCATGTGTGACCCAAATCAAAGTGATGTCTTCTTGTTTAGCCCAATCAATGAATTGAGTACGTAGCCTTACTTTCAAATCTTGGTCGAGGTTTGAAAAGGGTTCATCCAGTAATAAGAGTTTGGGTTGATTGGCAATAGCTCTTGCAAGAGCGATGCGTTGCTGCATGCCACCGGAACACTCGTAAGGGTACTTCTTTATATCTTCTTCGAGTTCGACCATTTTAAGGATGGTTTGAATGCGATCCTTTTTATGTTTTTGACGCATGCCAAAGGCAATGTTTTGATAGACCGTTAAATGTGGGAAAAGGGTGTAGTCTTGAAAGACGAGGCCGATTCTGCGTTTATGCGTATCCACTGAATGTTTACTATCAAAAATGATTTGATCATCCAATATAAACACACCTTGATTCGCATTTTGAAGTCCTGCAAGAATTCTAAGCAAGGTGCTTTTACCAGAACCACTTTCTCCAATGATGGCTGTAATGGAACCCTTTTCTGCGATTAGATCAAAGTTATCAATGATGCTTGTTTGATCATATTTGAAGCTCAATTGTTTTAATTCAAGATACATCAGGTATTTTCCTTTCGCATGGGATTGACTAAGAGGGTGATCATTAAGAAAGATAAAAGTAGAATGATCAAAGTAGGGAAGGCGGATTCAACCAACATCTCATCATTGGCATACTGATGAACCTGGGTGGCAAAGTGTTGAAGTTGAAGGGTCTAAGCAATAAACTCAAGGGCAGTTCTTTGATGATATCCAGAAAGACCATTGTGAAGGCTGAGTATAAAGCGGGTTTAAGTAAGACCAAGTCGACTTTGATTAATGCATTGAAATAGCTTTTACCCAATACCTGGGCTGCCTCATTGAATCTCAGACCAAGCTTATTAAAGCCTTGTTCAATGCTTTGATAAGCTAAACCAGCATAACGAATGATCAATGCGAAAATAAGAAGAATGATGCTTTGGTTCAATTTGATGGGAATGATGTTTCTTAGATTTAGAAAGAAAATCAAACTTAAGATGCCTATGACCGAACCAGGAATGGAATAACCCAATAAGGTAAGTTTGCCTGCGATAAAGCTAATGAAACTTTTTTGAATCCGTCCGTGATTGGCAAGAACAAAGGCGATAAGTAAGATGATCAAGCTGACCCCAATGCTTAAACCCAATGAATTGCTTAAGCTACTTATGAATCGATTTAAGCGGATTGAAGCGAGGCTTTGAATACTCCAATAAAAAAGTTGTATAAGAGGAATGCCAAAGCTTAGGAATAAGAAGAGCGTGAGCATACTGACAAGGTAGATGGAATGTTTTGGTTTCAAGGCTGTGGGTTGTAGGGGTTTACCTTTAATGGGCACAAGATTCTGTATTCTTCGACCAATGAATGCAAAGATTGCCAATAGAACCAAAGTTAGAACCATCAATAACGCAGCTAAGCGTAACGCTGTATCAAAGTCCTGGAAACGTAGCCAACTACGTACAATGGCTGTGGAGAAACTGGGAATACCCAAGTAAGATACAACCCCATAATCACTTAAGACTTCGAGTGCGACCAACAAACCACCGCTTAAGCGTGCAGGTAAACTGAGAGGAAGAATTAATTTTAAAAAGATGCGTGGATAAGAATAGCCTAAAACACGTGCATTCTCAATGTAATTCCCAAGGCTACGATTGATAATGGCCTTCGTACTGATGTATATATAGGGAAATAGACTTAAGGTATAGACGAAGATGGCCATGAATTTAGGATCCACGACAAACCACGTTGCTTGATAGGGGATATTCAGACTACGTAGAAACGTCTGAAGTGTTCCAGTATAACTGATGAAATAGGTCCAGAAGTAAGCCAAAACATAAGGAGGAAACGCAAGGGCGAGATAAAAAAGAAAACTGAAGAGTTTTCGTCCTTTGAACTGGAAGAGTGTAACCATACCAGCTAAAAATATCCCCAACAGACTCGCAAAAAATGTTGAGAACCCGACAATGATCAAGGTGTTCACACTGACATCCCCGAGCACATAACGAACACTGTGTTGCCAGTTCTCGTTTGTAGGCTTTGTGAGCAAGGTGAAGGTTTCGCTAAACAAAATAAAGATAAGCAGAATCCAGAGGATACTACTTATCTTTGTAAAACGTTTCCAATTAAACATTATTCCCAACCAACTTCATCAAAAAGTTGAATTGTTTCAATATTGTGTTGACCAAGTGTTTCATAATCCACTTCAGCTTTATTGAAGGCGTCCCAAGGCAAGAGCAGACTTGAGACAGGGATGGAATTCAAAGCTGGATATTCCCCATTGCGCTCCGCGTATTCTTTTTGAGCAGATTCGCTGAGTAAAAATTCGATCAAACGTTGAGCGTTATCGGGATTAGGACTGTCCTTGATCTTGGCAATCCAACTGATATTCACATGGGTTTCTTCAGGATAGATCAAACCGAGTTGTTGAGCAACTTTGACTTCTTCCGCATCGGTAGAACGTTCCATTGCGGCCACATAGTAGGTATTCATAATGGCATACTGACCTAAACCTGCAATAACCGACTTGGCTTGGTCACGATCATTACCAGTTGGTGTTCGTGCAAAATTTTTCACAAGACCTTGCGCTAATTGTCTTGTTGTTTCGTAACCATCGTTTTGAATATGATTGGCTATTAAGGCGAGGTTGTATGAAGAGGTGGAACTACGACTTAGGATGGTCCCAAGGTATTGTGGATCGCTTAGATCTTCAAGGTTCTTAACACTTGGTGTTGGATTGTTTACTTTATCATAAACAATGATGCGTGCACGTTTTGTCAGTGCGACCCATTTATCGCCATAAGTGTTGGCATCCAATGTATCCTTGGCGGTATTCAAATCTAAATCGGCTAGTAATTCATTCTGCAATGCAGGATAAAGGGCTTCCGCCCCAACGGTCATGAAGATGTCGGCAATAGGATCAGCTTGTTCGAGTTTAAGACGTTCAATCAGCTCATCGCCTTTCCCTTCAAAGAGATTTACTTTGATTCCGGTTTCCGATTCAAAGCGTAGTAAAAGGTCTTTATCGACATCGTAATTACGTGCCGAGTAGATGTTGAGTTCGTTTGTCGCTTCAGGCTGTGCTTGTGTACAGGCTGTGAAGATAAGCAAACTTAAGAGTAGGAGTGAAAGCTTACGCATGCTTCCTCTTTTCTAAGTGATGTATGTCACATAAATAGTTTAACCAAGCATGCTTGAAAAAGCAAAGGATATTATCAAAAAAAGCCCTAAATCAGGGCATTCAGTTCGTTTTCTGTTAATCGATAGGTTGTCCATTCTTTCATGAATTTAGCCCCAAGACTTTGATAGAACTGGATGCTTGGCGCATTCCAGTCCAAGACAGACCATTCCATACGACCACAGCCTCTTTCTAATGCAAGCTTAGCCAGATATTTGAAGACTTGCTTACCGTAGCCCATATGACGATAGTCTGGCTTGATGTAAAGGTCTTCTAGATATAAACCTGCTTTGCCTAAGAAGGTAGAGAAATTGTGGAAATACAAGGCAAAGCCAATGACCGTAACATCCAATTTTAAGATAAGAGCTTCCGCTTTTTTCTGTTCAAATAACCAATACGTAAGAAGATCTTCAGTCGCCACAGCTTCCGTACTCAAGTTCTCATAATCTGCCAATTCTTGAATCAAAGCCAAAAGATTTGGGACATCGCTTACTTGAGCTTGTTTGATTTTTAGTTCCATGGTTCTCCTTAAAAAGAAGAGCACCCGAGGGTGCTCGATCCTATAAACTTTCTGCGTTTTCTTCAATAAGCTCTTTATACCAGAAGAAAGACTTCTTCTTCATGCGCGATAAATCCTTGAGATCATCATTGTCACGATTGACATAGATAAACCCATAACGTTTCTCAAAGCCTTGGTGCGTTGAAATCAAATCGATTGCAGACCATGGACAATAACCTATGACATCCACACCCGCTTCAACTGTATGTTTGAGCTCAGTGATGTGTTGCTTGAGGTAGTCGATGCGATAGTCATCATTGATTGAACCATCTTCTTCGACTCTATCATAAGCACCTAAGCCATTTTCAGTGATCAAGAGTGGTAAATGATAGCGGGCATACATTTCCATCATGGTGGTTCTGAATCCAAGTGGATCAATTTGCCAACCAAAATCAGTGAATGGCAAGAATTCATTCTTAACACCTGCATAGAAGGCCTCATCAGAGAGACCGATTTGTTGGTCAGCCTCTGGATTTGGTTTGACATCAGCACTTGGACCTTCAAAGGTCGCGGTGGAATAGTAGTTGAATGCGATGAAATCAGGTTTACCTGCTTTGAGGATTTCCATTTCTTCATCCGACACATCCAATTTAAAGCCCTTCTTATGCATGTAGTCCAAAGCGATGGGGTTGTATTTACCCCATACCGCAATGTCCAGATACAACCAGTTACGAACCGCATTGATGTAGAGAACGGCAAGATTGTCTTCAGGTTTTGAAGTATGCGGATAGTTCACACTGATATTTGGAGCAGGTCCGATCTTTGCATCTGGAATCATATCGTGGCAGAGTTTAAAGACTTTGGCTTGAGCCAGAAGCATGTAGTGATTGGATTGATACAAGAGGTGTTCTTGTCCTGGTTTGGTTGTGCCAATGATTGGGCCATATAGAATCATCATGTTTTGTTCATTGATGGTTAGCCAATATTTGACGCGAGTGCCGTATTCTTTAAAGAGAATCGTGGCGAATTCGACAAAGGCATCCATGGTTTTAGGATTCGTCCAACCACCGACTTTGTCCAATTCGTTGGGTAGATCGAAGTGATACATCGTAACGATGGGTTCGATGCCGTATTTTAGACATTCATCAATTAAGTTACTGTAGAATTCAACACCTTTAGGGTTAACTTCACCTGAACCTGTAGGTAAGATACGTGTCCATGCGATGGAGAAACGATAAGCTTTCAAACCCATTTCAGCGAATAAAGCGACGTCTTCTTTATAATGATGATAATGATCTGAGCATACATTAAAATTAGGTGTACCAGGAAAAGGGTCCTTGACATCTTGAACGGATAAACCTTTACCGTCCTCATTATAGGCTCCTTCAACTTGGTAAGCACTTGTGGAAGCGCCCCATAAGAAATTCTTTGGTAATGACATAGTGTCCTCCTTGAGATGGTTTAATTATATCAAACAATACATCGATACAAAATGTGGACGAATGAAAATATGATGACAAAATTAAAGCGATTTCTCAATCGCTTTATAATGCTATAGATAATTACCAACCACCAAGACACACGCCTCAATGGACACAAGCCCTAAATCCTTTGCCTCTTCCAAGAGATCGGTACTGATTGTACCGGGTTGAAGCCAAATGTATTTGATGCCCAACTGCGCAATTGAGTTGAGATATTTAATCCCAATCGTAGGGTTTACCACAAATACAACCAAATCAGGAACAACTGGACATTTCTCTAATGATTCATAGACCATTTCACCGAAAAGCTTTGGATAATTGGGGTTGATGGGATAAGCATTTTTCTTAAGTGCTCGAATCTTACGAACGATTTTATTCGCATAAGAATCACTATCCTTATTTACACCTAAAACTGCAATGTGTTGGCTTTGAGCCAATACTTTCTTGGGATCACTCATTTTACTCACCTCGTATTACTATTGTATCGAAGAAGGATGTCTTTGCATAGTGTTATACAATTGACAAACATGAACAGCTTTCGTTATTATATCCAACCTAAAGGAGGTTAATATGGCGAAAATTTGTTTCGTAACCGATGCATCTGTTTCCTTGTATCCCAATGAAGCAAAACAACTTGGCATCGAAATTGCGCCCTTATCCGTCATCATTGATAATGTGGAATTTAAAGATTTATTGAATATCAGTCCCTTGGATGTCGTCGAAGCCATCAAAGCTAAGAAAGATTTAAAGACATCACAACCCAACATTGGGTTTTTAGATGAATTGATGGAACGTCTCAAAGCAGATAATTACGATGCGATCTTGGTTTTTTCCATCGCAAGTTATCTTTCAGGAACTTATTCGGCAGTCCGTTTGGCGGCGGATACGCATGGTTTAACCAATATTCACCTCGTAGACAGTCGCTCAGTAGCGGCTCCGATTCGACATGT
>DHGC01000071.1:0-2423 GCA_002402585.1 Erysipelotrichaceae bacterium UBA4808
TGGTGGAAGTGAGGGGAGTCGAACCCCTGTCCAAATTGTGTCCACATTCAAACGTCTACAGTTTAGTCTGAATTGATAATCATGCAAGTTGCCTCAGACAAGCCTTACATGATGTGTTCAACTGGATTTAACATGACTTTGATTGAACATCTGATCATGCGATTCCTTGTTTATGGTGCCAGACTCAATCCCAAGGACAGGGTCAAGGTGACAGCTACGAGCCGTTAGTGGCTAACTATGCAGCGAAACTTAGTTTGTTTCCGGTTAATTTTTTTGGCAATTAGGTCGCCACACCACTGCAGTCTGAATCCAACAGTCAATCTGTCGAAACCATGACACCCCCATGTGGGATGGATGCATTGACAGTATATGACTTTTATCGATTGTTGTCAAACAAAGTAAATCCCGATGTTACTCGGGATTGTTTGCATTATTCAATGTATCTAAAGCTAAATCTAAAACAGCTTCTCCATTCATATTTCCATAACTCTTCATATCGATGAAAGCATAAGGAATCTTCACTTCTTTAGCGTAGGTTTTATGCAGATACTTCACCTGTGGAGCGATAAGCAACACATCCGCCCCGACAAGTCTTTGGAACGAACGCGCTCCATATGCTTCAATTGTACACTCGAGATTGCGAAGTTTAGCCGCATCCCGCATTTTTGTCATCAAGAGACTGCTGGATAAGCCCCCCGCACAAAACATAACAATTTTCATACGAGCTTCTTTCGTAACTGGGTTGAAATTGCTTCAACAATCAAAACAAAGATGATCAAACCCACAAGCAGCGCTCCAGCATCTTTCCATCGATAAGCATTGATGGCGAAGATTAAAGGCGCACCTATACCACCTGCCCCAACCATTCCAAGGATTGTTGCATATTTGACATTGATCTCAAAGCGATAGATAGCCGTCGATAGGAAATTACTAAATAGTTGTGGAATGATTCCATACTGGATCTTTTGAATTCGATTGCATCCTGCCGCATCTAAAGCTTCAATGATGCCTGGGTCCAACTCTTCAATGATTTCAATATAGAGTTTTGAAATCATACCCACACTCGCAATCGCCAAGGTCAAGACACCTGTAAAGGCACCTGGACCAGTGACACGAATGAACATCAAACCATAGACTACAGCCGGGAATGTGCGAATGACTGTAATGATGGCCACACCAATATGTGCGACCCATGAAGGCACGACATTACGAGAAGACACAAAAGCCATAGGAATCGAGATGATTGCCCCAACAATCGTTCCTAAAAAAGCAATTGCCGCTGTTTCCAATAAGAGGTAGGGAACGCCACCTTTTGTCGAAAAATTTAACAGGAAATCCAAATTTGGAGTGAAGATGCTTTGAATAATCGTGCCCGCAATCTCCACACCGGTTTCAGTCAAGCCCTTGATTTCAACATATTGTGTTGAAAGAAAGAGGATAAGTAAATTAAGCGCAATGATGGCAGAATTCTTAAGGAGAACCTTAGGTTGCTTACTCAACTGTTCGTTGACACGTGAATTTTGACTCATAACAGTTTTTTCCTTATCGTACGACTTAAGCTTTCAATCAAGTAAACCGTAATCATCATCACTAATAAAATCAAACCAACATCTGGATAGACACGCCAACCCAATCGTTCATTCAAGATCAAACCAATCCCACCTGCACCAACATAACCCAAAACTGTCGCATTACGGATATTCATTTCAAAGTTATACAATACCAATGAGAAATACTGACCCCACAATTGGGGCATGATTGACACCCAGAACGCCTGAATACGGCTTGCACCACTGGACATTAGTGCTTCAAAAGGCCCCATGTCGGCAGTATCAATCAATTCATAGAACATCTTCGTCATAATCGTAAAGGTAAAAATACCAATTGCCATCGTACCTGCAAAAGCACCGATACCAAAGATGATTCTAAACAACAATGCCAAAACCAAGATTGGAAAAGTTCGAACAACACTCAGAAATGCTTTCGTGATGAACTTAACGATTTTACTCTTCATCATATTCTCAGAGGACAGATACGCTGCCGGTAAAGCCAACACAGATCCAATGACTGTTCCTAAAATGGACATCATGATGGTCGCCAATAAAGGTTCCCAAACTTTTTCAAAATAGGCCATATTCGGCGGAATCATTCCATCCAAGATGACAAAGAACTGATACCCCCGCCTAAACAAGGTCGCCAGTTTAAAGCCAGTCAATTGGATGCTATAAAGCGTCATGAACGCCAAAATTGGAACGACATAAATCGCCGGACTCATCTTAGGTTGAATGACCTTCCCATTGCTTAAAGTAATGGGCTTTGGTAAAAACAGTCGTTTAATACTTTCCATACTAGTGTTCCATGAGTTCATCATCACTCAGTTCACGACCATAAATTTCTTTTAAGATTTGATTGTTCACTTTGGT
>DHGC01000071.1:2469-7600 GCA_002402585.1 Erysipelotrichaceae bacterium UBA4808
ATTTTAACGAAATCATTCATCACTTGATTCGAAGTAACAGGATCCAAAGATGCGACCGGTTCATCCGCTAGAATGATCTTAGGCTGTTGTGCTAAGCAACGCGCTAAAGCCACACGTTGTTGCTGGCCACCTGAAAGTTGATCCGCACGGGTGTATGCCTTCTCCAAGATACCAACCTGGTCCAATGCTTCCAAAGCAATGATTTTGTTTTTCTTCGTGTACAAGCCCAAAAGGCTCATCCACAAAGGCATCTCCGCAACACGTGCTGCTAAGACATTCTTAATGACCGACGTTCGTTTAACAAGGTTGAACGATTGGAATACCATTCCGATATCACGCCGAAAACGACGCAATTCCTTGCCTTTTAAACTCGACACATCCACACCATTGACCAAAAGCTTGCCTTCTGTGATGGTGTGCATTTGATTAATGGATCTTAAGAGCGTACTTTTACCCGCACCGGACAAACCAATGATTGCGACAAAATCGCCCTGCTCGACTTCAAGACTGACGCCCTTCAAAGCTTGTACACCATTTGGATACGTCTTTACAACATTCTGAAACTGAATCATAATGAAACTCCTTTGATATAAAAAAGAGAGCGAGGTTTAACCTCGCTCAATTGCTAATTAACCCTTTGCGACTTCTGCAGCGCGACGAGCACCATCGTAATCCTCATCTGTAACAACCTTATAACCTTCATGGTTATAAATCTTGATAGCAGTTAAGCCAGCTTCAGTTTGAGCGATTTCGATGAATGATTCTTGAACGGCTTTTTTGAAGTTTTCAGTGACTTCTGGATGATTCGTACTGACGGAAATCGTATCATTGAAGATACCTTCAGTAACGCCGATAACATTGGTTTCTTCCCAAATAGGCGTCGTACGTTTCCATTCAGTCGTCCATTGAGCTTCATAGTCACGACGAATGTCTGCATAACCAACACCAACATCACATGTACCATTGGATAGGTTCAAAGCGATATCCCCATAACCACCTGGTAAAGGTGCTTTGGTCAAATCAGACAACTTCTTGTCAAAGTTTTCCAACAACCACATCGTAGGATAAACATAACCAGCTGAAGATGTAGCACTACTGGATACACACCATTGTGCACCATTGACATCATCCCAAGTCAAAGCTGTTCCGGCATTGACTTTTTCAGCCAACATACGTCCATATTCACTCGGACCAGCATAGATCAAAGATCGGTAGTACGTTACTTGATTTTCAGAATCTCCTAAAGTAGGTAAGCCATCATTCCAATCCTTAGCATTTTCACTATCTTTGTTCAAACCAGCGCGCGTAGCTGCCAAAGCAACATCAACACCATCTGAAGAGTAAGCTGCATAAGTGCCACCGGGTAAGAATCCGATTTGAGCGGTACCGGCAGCCAAAGCTTCACCAGCAGCGTTGTAATCTGTGGTAACTTCGATGGTAACGTTCTGAACGGTATAACCACGTTCGCCCATTGCGTCAATCAACATTTGCTTCAATGGTTCTGTCGCTTCCAAGATTAAACCTGGGTCACGGCTAGGAACAAACAATACAACGAGATCTTCAATCGTAGTATCTTCGGTAACTTCGGGCTCTTTTGCGCAAGCCGTCAAGGATCCAATCACTAAGATCGAAATCAACAAGATGCCTAAAATCTTCTTCATTCGATGTCCTCCTGTAATATTAAATTACAGGATAATTTTAACATAGACCACCCTTCAGCTCAACGCACAATATCTCAAGTTTGTTAAGATGCACAAACATTTTGATATAATGGTCTCATGAAACAAAATTTGATTGTTTGCACTTCCGATGTGCATGGAACTTTATCAGCATACTCCTATTTGAACGGTTTGCTCACAAGCAATGGTTTATCACGCTATAAAAGCGCCATAACAACGATCCGTAATCACAATGACATCATCGTCGTAGATAATGGGGACAGTTTACAAGGCAGTCCATTGATGACCTATGCCTTGAATAATCATGTTAAGCCCAATCCATTGGCGACGGTATTCAACGATATAGACATTGATTATGTCAACCTTGGGAACCATGACTTCAATTATGGCGAAGAGGTGCTTTTGCATTATCTTGAGGATCTGAATGCGATCTGTTTAACGTCAAATATCCTCTATAAAGGAAAGCCGATTGGCCAAACCATCCTCCATCGAATAAATAACCAAAACATCGCTTTAGTCGGACTGTGCACGGATTACATCCCCAACTGGGAAAAACCCGAGCACATTAAAAACTTCACATTTTTAGATCCTATCGATACCCTTAAACAAGAAATCGCAAAAGTAAGCGCAGATCAAATCATTGTCTTCTATCATGGTGGCTTGGAGCGTGATCTCAATGATGGACATCCTACAGAGAAACTAACTGGTGAGAACGTCGGCTACGAGATTCTGATGACAGAGGGCGTCGACGCCCTGTTCAGTGGTCACCAACATCGCTCCATCGCACAGCATATCCACAATAAACCTGTACTTCAATGTGCATTGAATGCGCAGGAGTATATGGTTCTTGATATTGACACCATGCAACCCAAACTTATCGCAATGAAGGCTCATCCAGTCGATGAATCCATTGAAAACTTGATCAAACCCTTTGATGATCAAACTCAAATCTGGCTTGACCAAGAACTGGGGCAAATCCAAAGCCATGACTTCAAAATAAAAGATGCTTTTCAAGCCCGCCTACACAAACATCCCTACGTCAGCTTCATCAATCAAGTCCAAAAAGAAATCACCCAAGCGGACATTTGTGGCACCGCTTTGTTTAATATCGCACTTGGTTTAAATAAGGTGATACACTATCGTGACTTAGTCTTAAACTATGCGTATCCCAATAGTTTAATCGTCAAACAAATGACAGGAAAAATACTAAGAGCGTATCTAGAACAATGTGCTGATTATTTCATGGTCAAAGACAATCAAATCATCGTGAATCCACTCTTTGATGAACCCAAGCCTCAACACTTCAATTATGATATGTTGGATGGGATTGATTACACATTGAAAATCTCAAATCCGATTGGACAACGTGTTGTAGAACTTAAATTTGAAGGCAAGGATGTTAAAGATGAAGATGTATTCACCGTCGCCATGAACAATTATCGTGCTGCTGGCGGTGGCAACTTCCACATGATTCCTGAGTGTCCTACTGTGATGGAAATCCAACGCGATATGACTGAAATCATGGCTGAATACATCCAAGACAAAAAAATCGTGACAGTTGACCATCACGATAATATCCATATCATAATTTAATTGAAGATTTCTTGAAGATAATCGTACGCTTTCGCATAATCATCAAATTGCTCCGGACTAGTCTCTATCAAACCCTTGATTTGCATCTGCTCAAAGAGAGGGTTTTTTACATCACTCGAAGCCAAGTTCATTAAGACACTCTGAAGATCTTGAACAAACACTTCATCATATTTGGCTTGCCCTTCAAGATAAACCACCACATCATGAGGAATCGCAGCCGTAAGTGCAAATAATTCCAATTCTGAATAAATGGAAGAAGATCGATCATAACCTTCGCTTGACCACTTGGAAGCATATTGATCACGAATGTCCTCAGGACCCACGATGATGTCACACTCTTGATTCGCGACACGCATCATCAGCTCATCATAACCACGTACCACAAGTTCATGATCGAACAGCTCTACGATTCGTCGCTCATAGTTCTCAATCAACCAAAGACTTGGATAAATATAACCTTCTAAAGATGTCACTAATATATGGCACCACTTCGCACCATTCAAATCAATCCAAGTAAGTTGGTCACCTGTATTGAGCTTGTTTCGAAGCTCCACGGCATAATTCGAACTCCCTAAGTATAAAGCAGCACGATGCGTTGCTTGTAACGTCTTTCCTACATCAAGCTGTGTTTGATCATTCCAGGCATCCATCAAGCTTGGATCCAAATTATAAGATGGCTCCAATTGGGTTAATAACGGCATCAAGCCTTGGTCCTTCAAGTCAAAATACGTTAACTTTGAGATAAACGCGATATCCGCTAAACCACTGATCACCATTTCACCGGCTTGGTGATTGCTGGTAGCACGAATAAGCTCAAGCTTTTGAACATCATATCCCTCTTCACGCAACTGAGCCTTCAATTCTTTCTCAAAATCCTTATCCACTTGATTAAAAACCTCAATGCTGATATTTGGCGAGATTGCTACGGTTAGAGATTCAATAGGTGTAGGGGCAAAAGCCGTACAAGCTTGAAGCAAGAGCAGGCTTAGGAAGAGTACTTTTTTCATGTGTAATGATTGTATCATAAAAAAGTGACGAAGATAAATCTTCGCCATCTTGAAAAATAAAGAAGAATTATTTAGGATTGATTCATCTTCCTCACACCATTGGGTTTCAGTTATACTTTGGGTGAGGATTTTTAACGATGATCTCAGATAACTTGGCGATACCCCTCGCCAAAGTCGCAACACATGCTTTCTCAAAGATGGTGGATCCCTCAAAGTTATCCATTCAAAGAATTTTTGTTGCCTATTGGGAAGCGTTTCTGCTTGACCCTGAAGTGGTTCGACGCGGACTACGCCCTGTGATCGTCAAAGAAGTACAGAAAATGATGGCGTGTGAAACCGTTGATTCTGGATTCGAAATCTATGAATGTCCGAACTGTAAGCAAACACACGTCATCTGTTACACCTGTAAAAGTCGCTTCTGTAATGCCTGTGGTGTAAAATACGCCAGTCTTCGTGCCCACTCGATCGCCGCTTCAACGCTCGATGTCGCCCATCGCCATGTCGTCTTTACCATCGATCACGGCTTACGCGACTATTTCAGAAGAGACCGTGCCCTCCTCAATGTCTTGTTTGAAGCCGTCAAAGATACGCTCTTCTATACTTTTGATCGGATGAACGGGAAAAAGCATACCTTCAAACCTGGCTTCATCCTCACCCTCCATACCTTCGGTCGAGCGCTGAATTGGAACCCCCACATTCACTGTCTGCTTACCGAAGGTGGAATGAATGAAGACCACCTCTATAAACCCATTGCCTACATCAATTATGAAGTTCTGCGCAAGTCCTTCATGAAGTGTCTACTGGACAGGATGAAAGCCTTCTACGCGCATCAGCCCGATGTGCTGAGCGAAC
>DHGC01000071.1:7674-7871 GCA_002402585.1 Erysipelotrichaceae bacterium UBA4808
GTGATGGCTCAAAGTCGGATCCTTGCACTCCATCGTTCGACGCAAATGATCACGTATTTCTATGAGGATCATAAGACGGAGGAACGCATTGAAGTGACGGAACCTGTCTTTACCTTTATGAAGAAGCTCATTGTTCATATTCCCGAGCCTCAATTCAAAATGATTCGCTACTATGGTCTTTATGCCAGCTGCCAAAC
>DHGC01000019.1 GCA_002402585.1 Erysipelotrichaceae bacterium UBA4808
TTTGGGCAGATCTTGTTAAAGCAGAAGGCGTCTTCTTGAATGATGCTGTCATGGTTCCTATTTACCAAAGAGCTGGAATTTCCTTGAGAAACCCAATGGTCTCCGGTATCGTTTATCACTTAAGTGGTTACGACACGAGCTTGAAATGGGCTTTCAAAGAAGTTGCTGAGTAATTTCTTCGCTTAAAGTCTTAGAAAAAGGGTGCTCTTTTGCACCCTTTTATTACGCTATTGAATTTACAACGCTTCAACGTTGTATAATATTTGATATTAAAAGAGGCATTAAATATCATAGAACGTTCTGAATAAATGTAAATTTTCAGCCCAAATGAAAAGTTTTATTACTTATAAAAATATTTTCATCTGGATATTCACTTTATGGAAAATTAGGATATAATAGTATCACTGTTTATAAATTTCAAGCGGTTTTTAGTCCCAAAGGAGGTATAGAAATGACACGTTATATTAGTAGAAGAGTTCTTCAAATGTTAATGACACTTTTCTTAATTATGACTATTCTGTTTATTCTGTTAAAGGTAACACCAGGTTCTCCATTTACCAATCCCAGAATCTCTGCAGAAACGCGTGCAATATTAGAAGCGAAATATGGATTGGATAAGCCAATCCTTGTTCAGTATGCAATTTACTTAGGTGGATTGTTACGTTTTGACTTTGGTGAGTCGATCATCATCATCAAAAACTATCCTGTGTCTAAAATGATTTTTGAACCCTTAGCCATTACGGTACGATTAGGTTTAATTGCTTTGGCATTTGGAACGGTCGTTGGTGTTTTCTTAGGGGCTTTGGCCGCGTTGAATCGAAACAAGTTCTGGGATCACTTCAATACCATTGTTGCGGTTATTGGGGTATCTGTACCCTCCTTTGTTATTGCTACGATTTTATTGTTGCTGCGTAAGCAATTTCCAATTGTGCCCATCATCTTTAATAAGGCAGATCCCGCGAAGGGAATTACGATTTTTGATGAAATACGATCGATGACCTTACCAATCTTGTCACTTTCATTTGGGGTCATTGCTACGATTTCACGTTACATGCGAACTGAATTGGTTGAAGTTTATAACTCCGACTTTATCCTTCTCGCACGTGCGAAGGGTTTGAATCGTCGTCAAGTCTTTACGAAACATGCCTTCCGTAATGCGTTGATTCCGATTATTACGGTCATGGGTCCGATGTTGGTAGCTTTGATTACCGGTAGTACGGTTGTTGAACGCTTCTTTGGGGTTCCAGGCTTGGCATTGTTGACCATTAAATCCATAAATGTCAAAGATACCTTTGTTACGCTCGGCGCAGAATTGCTCTATAGTGCATTGTTTGTTTCCATGATGTTATTGGTAGATATCGCGTATGGACTTGTGGATCCGCGGATCCGTTTGTTAGGAGGTTCAAAGAATGACTAATCACGAAAAAGATTTGAATCAAGCACTTGATGTTCAAAACCTCCCTAAAGAACTCTTCAGTTTTGAAAAGGCTAAGGAAGATGCGGAAGGTCTAACGACTAAACCGATTTCATTCTGGCAAGATTCGATGCGTCGTTTATTTAAGAACTATGTTGCAGTTGTTTCACTGTTAATTATCACCGTTTTATTTCTAACGGCGATTATTGCACCAGTGATATCGAATTATACACTGACTGGACGTGTCAATGAGGATTATTATAAATTCGCTCAATTGCCACCTCGTGTTCCCGTCTTAGAGAATTTCGGTTTGTTTGATGGGACTTTGATTAAAGAATATACCCAAGGTTCTTTGGATGAAGTGGGCTATGCACCGGATGAGTATAAGATTGTTGGTTCATTCTCACGAAACCGGATCGAATACCTCAAAGTTAAAGAATATACCTATAAGTATTTGGATATCGAAGATCGTTACTTCTTCTTTGGTACGGATATCTTGTCCCGTGATATTTGGACACGTGTCTGGTATGGAACCAGTATCTCCTTATTGATTGGTGTTTATGCTGCCATTATCGATGTGTTGATTGGTGTTGTTTATGGTGGTATCGCTGGTTTCTTTGGTGGTACTAAAATTGATGATGTCATGATGCGCATCCTTGAAGTTCTTTATGGCATTCCTTCCATCGTTATTCTATTTGTGTTGTTCATGTTCTTAACACCTGGTATCGTTCCAATTGCGATTGCAATTGCTTTAACGGGTTGGATTGGTGTTGCGCGTATGATTCGTGCTCAGTTCCTTAAGCTTCGTGATCAAGAGTTCGTTCTTGCTGCACGTACATTGGGTGCATCAGATGCACGGATCATCATGAAGCATTTGATTCCGAACGTTGTTGCACAAATCATCGTCATGGTTTCTTTCTCGATTCCTTCAGCAATCTTTTATGAGGCTTTCTTGGCTTTCATTGGGATTGGTTTGGATTTGAGCAAGCCATCTTTAGGTGTATTGATCAATGATGCGATTTCGTCGACTCAAGGTGCAATGACCTATGTGTACCAATTGGTTCTACCAAGTTTGGTCTTATCGACATTAATGTTGTCTATCAATTTATTAGGAAACGGCTTACGTGATGCTTTAGATCCACGTATGCGTAATAACTAGGAGGTGCGGACATGAAAGAAAAAGTACTAAGTGTCAAAAACTTAACGATCTCCTTTAAGACCCACGGTGGAATGGTCCAAGCAGTTCGTGATGTCAGCTTTGATTTATATCAAGGTGAGACGCTTGCGATTGTGGGTGAATCTGGTTCCGGCAAATCCGTCACATCCAAATCCATCATGGGCTTATTATCACCAAATGCAGTTATTGAAAAGGGTGAAATCTTATACAACGATGTTGATTTATTGAAATTAAATGAAAATGATTTTGCGAAATATCGTGGTGCAGACATCGCGATGGTTTTCCAAGATCCGATGACTTCTTTGAATCCGGTCATGACGATTGGGAATCAGATTTCTGAATCCCTTATTCACAATTTAAATTACACAAAGGAACAAGCCAAAGCGCGTACTTTGGAATTGATTACTTTAGTTGGAATCGATAGTCCTGAAAAGCGCTATAACCAATATCCTCATCAATTTTCGGGGGGCATGCGTCAACGTATCGTTATTGCGATTGCCTTGAGCTGCAACCCCAAGATTTTGATTTGTGATGAGCCGACAACGGCACTGGATGTCACAACCCAGGCTCAAATCTTAGAATTGATTAAAGATCTTCAGCAACATTTTGGTGTTTCTGTTATCTTCATTACCCATGATTTAGGTGTCGTCGCAAACATGAGCGATCGTGTTGGCGTTATGTATGCTGGAAAGATTGTCGAAATTGGGACAGTTGAAGATGTTTATTATGATCCAAGGCATCCCTATACTTGGGGTCTATTGGCTTCAATTCCTGCTTTCCAAGCAAAAGGTGTTGAACTCTATGCGATTCCTGGAGCACCGCCACAAATGATCAATCCGCCAAAAGGGGATGCGTTCTCTTTGCGTAGCGATTGGTCGATGAAAGTGGACTTCGTTCATCAGCCTCCAATGTTTAAAATTAGTGATACCCATTCTGCAGCCACGTGGTTGCTTCATCCCAATGCACCAAAAGTCGAACGACCTGTTCAATTACAAGTTCGAATCGATGCACTGATGCGCATGCATGAAGGAGGTAAAAACGAATGAGCGACAAAGTCCTATTAAAAGTTGAGCATCTCAAGCAATACTTCAAACTCGATCGCAAGTCGAAAGTCAAAGCGGTTGATGATGTCAGTTTCGAAATCTACGAGGGAGAAACCTTTGGTTTAGTCGGTGAGTCCGGGTCCGGAAAAACGACGATTGGTCGTTCCATTATCCGTTTATATGAAATCACAGGTGGTAATGTCGAATTCGAAGGCAAACAAGCCAGTGGTAAGTTGAAGAAAGACGAACGTGCTTCTATTGCACGTAATATGCAAATGATCTTCCAAGATCCAATGGCCTGTTTGAATCCACGCATGAACATCCGTGACATCGTTGCGGAAGGCATCGATATTCATAAGTTGGCTAAAACCAAGGAAGAGCGTGATGAAATGGTCTATTCCATTTTATCGAAAGTTGGTTTGGCACGTGAACATGCAGGTCGTTATCCCCATGAATTCTCAGGTGGGCAACGTCAACGTATCGGCATCGCGCGTGCGTTGATCACGAATCCTAAATTGGTCATTTGTGATGAACCAATCTCTGCTTTGGATGTTTCCATTCAGTCTCAAGTCGTAAACCTCTTAAAGAAACTTCAGAAAGAATTGGGATTAACCTATTTGTTCATTGCCCATGATCTTTCTATGGTTCGTTATATTTCTGATCGAATTGCGGTTATGCACAAAGGAAAGATTGTTGAGTTGGCGGATGCGGAAGAACTCTATAACAATCCGCTTCACCCATACACACGTTCTTTAATGTCTGCGATTCCAACACCGGACCCTAAGAGTGAAAAGCAACGTGCTCGTTTCGCATATGATCCATCGCAACATGATTACACAACGGATGAACCAAGCATGCGAGAGATTCGTCCTAAGCATTTCATTTACTGCAACGAAAAAGAGTTCAAAGCTTATCAAGCGGAACTCGTTGCTTAGATCATAAAACGAAGAACACATCGTCCATAGTTTGACGATGTGTTCTTATATTTTATGCGTAGAAAACTTTTCGAAGTGAAGACAATTTTATTGTGAAAAGTATAAACATATTTGATATAATGATTAAGCGCTGGAGGAATACCCAAGTGGTTGAAGGGGTCGGTTTCGAAAACCGATAGGAGTGCAAGCTCGCGCGGGTTCAAATCCTGCTTCCTCCGCCATTTTTTTTTGCCTTTTTAATCACGTATCGTTTACGTTTATTAGACGATTATGTTTCTATTTGTGAAATAATGCCAAAATTATGTTTGTTTTAAACATACAAACTAGTTAAATCAGGTGTAAAATATAGACAAGCATGTTTAGCCTTAAATTTGTGAAGTCATACTTGAAGAGTGATTAGAATCGGCGTATAGTAAGTAAATGTTTGGGAGGTGTTCAAATTGGAAGGCAAAATTAAAGCGATCATAAAAGCAGACTTAGAAGCGCAAGCCAAAGTGAGAGAAGCTGAAGTGAAAATTCAGAATGCCATTATGGCGATCACTAAGGATAAGGATGCAGTGCATAAAGAAGTTTTTGATCGTGCCCAGAAATTTGTCGCAGACGAACGCAAAAAGCTGTTGGACCAACTCGCTCAAAGCGAGAAGGAAGGGCAACAACATTTTACGCAAGCCTTGCATGATTTAGAAGAACGTTTCAGTGTAAATCAAACCAAATGGTTGGAGGAGCTCTGCCAACGTTCGATACGGTTCGAGGCCGATAATGAGTGATCAATCGACCTTAGCCATGGCCGCCAAGGCGAAGGCCATGTATGGGAAACATTTAAAATCAGAAGATTACACGGAACTCTTACGTAAAAGAACCGTTCAAGAAATTGCGGGTTATTTGAAAAACGAGACAGCTTTCAAGGAAATCCTAGCCGGTATCAACGAATTTTCGATACATCGCGGGCACTTGGAAATGTTGGTTCGTCAAACATTCTTTCTCGATTTCTTAGAATTGATTCGATACAGTCAATCGAAGAACGATCACTTTTACGAATACGGTGTTCTTATGATGGAAATAAAGCAGATTTTGATGACGATTCGTTTGTTAAGTGAAACGGATAAGACTAGTCAGATCGCACAATTACCCATCTTTGCGAATCGGTTGATTTCTTTTGACGTTGAAGCACTGATTAAAGTCAATTCATTTGATGAACTGTTGAATGTTATTAAGAACACACCCTATTACCCAATATTAAAACCTTTAAAACCCAATAATTTGCTTGATATTGATTATTCAAGTTATGAGATCGCACTAAAAGCGTATTACTTCAAGCGTGTCAATGAGATCATTGAACACGAGTTTAAGGGTAAAGATAAAGAAGATATTCGTGATATGTTCGATACACAGATTGAATTGGACAACATAACGAAGATTTATCGTTTGAAGAAATATTACAATGCGAGTGCATTTGAGATCAAGCGCATATTGAACCCGACCTACAAACGGATAAACAAGAAAACTTTGATGGAATGGATCGATCAGAAGGATGCAGCACAGTTCCTGCAAGCAATCCATGATCATGCGTATGATATCCCTACGGATATCAAAGAATTCCAATATATTGAATATCAGACTGATGTGATCATGTTTGAGTTGACGAAACGTTTGATGCGATTCTCAACCAATCCAAACATCATCTTGGTTGCGTATTTGAATCTATTGGAGATTGAGATTCAGAATATTATTGATGTCATTGAGGGTGTTCGCTATAAAGTCGAAAATGACAAAATTGCGAAGCTCTTGATCTACTAGGAGGTCCTATGGCAATTGAGAAGATGCGATTACTGCGCATGGCAGGGTCCAAAGAGAATATTGAAAAAATCTTGTTGACTGCTTTTGCGACCAACGATTTGCATGCGGAATTGGCAAGTCACGTCGTGAATGAAGGGAACGGCGGTAAGCTGTTGCCTGAAGACAACAGTTTTGCGGAGTATCTCAAACGGATCAACAGTATGGCGCGAAGTTTGAATACGGAAATCATGTGTGCGTTTGATGGTGTTACAACCTTCACTAAAGATGAAATCGAGATGCATTTGATCGAAGCGGAAGAGAAGTTTGAGAAGATCAATGAACAACTCATGATGCGATCCAACTTAACACCAGAAGATAAAGACGCACTTGAAATCTTACGTTCATATGATATCTCTGCCTTGAATGATCTGAAATACTCGTATGTGACCTTTGGGCGTTTACCTCTAAGCAGTATTCCGAAAGTCGATCTACATGAAGAAAAGAGTTTCATCTATCATGTGATGACAAAGAATAACCAGTATGCTTGGGTTCTGATCATTGCATTACTCGATAAACAAAAAGAAGTGAACAATATCCTGGAATCCCTCTACTTCGAGCCCATTGCGATTCCTAAGATCGATGATATTCAATACACGATCGACTGTGAATCCACTTTAGGTAAGATTTATGGTTATGTCTATCACTATGCGGAGCTGGCGAAGTATTATAAATACATGGCTGTCTTTGAAAATGAAGTGGTTATTACGGGTTTCGTTCCTACACGCGTAAAAAAGGCATATAAAACCTTGTTTGATGATTTAACCGATGTGGTGATTCAAGACTTCCCGGCAGAATCGGAAGAAGGTTTGGAGCCACCTACGGTACTTCGAAACAATTGGTTCGCAAAACCATTCGAACTCTTCATTGAAATGTATGGATTACCCCATTATGGTGAATTCGACCCAACCTTCTTTGTCTCTGTAACCTATAGCTTGCTCTTTGGTATCATGTTTGGTGATTTGGGACAAGGTTTGGTGCTTGTGATTTTTGGTCAGTTGTTATGGGTCAAGAAGAAGATGAAATTAGGAGCAGTTGCGGTGCGTATCGGAATGTTCTCGATGTTCTTTGGAACATTGTTTGGTTCCTTCTTCGGAGATGAAGAAATTCTAACGCCTTTATTCACAGAAATATTAGGCTTCAGTGAGAAACCAATCCATGTCATCGATCCGAATTTCACAATGACCTTACTGCTTACTGCTGTTGGTTTGGGTGCGTTCTTGATTCTAACCTCGATTGGTTTGAACATCATGATCAACATCAAACGTAAGGATTATGCGACAGCCCTGTTTACACAGAATGGTGTGGCTGGCTTTGTCTTCTATGCATCTGTGATTGGAATGGTCTCAGCGGATATGCTTCTCGGTATGAAGCTGATGAATACACTCACACTCAGTATCTTCGTTTATTTCCCACTCGTCATCATCTTGATGCATGTGCCTCTGAAGAACTTGCTGCATAAGCAAGCACTCAAGCCACATGAAGGCTGGGGTGGATATTTGGTTGAAAGCATCTTTGAATTGTTGGAAGTCGTATTGAGCTTTGTCTCAAATACGATGTCATTCCTCCGTGTCGGTGGCTTCGTGCTTTCGCATGCTGGGATGATGGTCGTTGTTATGACCTTAAAAGAAATGACAGGATCCGCAGGACTTTTGGTTCTGGTGATCGGTAATATCTTTGTCATCGGATTGGAAGGCTTGATCGTTGGTATTCAAACCTTGCGTCTGCAGTATTATGAAATGTTTAGTCGTTACTTTGCAGGTGGGGGTAAGAAATATATACCAACCACACTATTGAACCAGTAATCGGAGGAAAGAACTATGTTAACGATGTTTGAAGTATTTGGACCCTTGTTGGTCATTGGATTGATTTCATTACCTATTATCCCTATTCTAAAAGGGAAAGTAACGGCACAAAATGCGAAGTACCGTGTCATGACACAAATCAGCTTGTTTGCGGCGACGTTCATCTTGGTCATGGTTTTCCAGATCAATGGTTTAGTTGCACAAGCTGCTGAAGCAACAGCTGCTACAAATGGCATGGTTGGCTCTTTGGCTCAAGGTTTGGGCTTCATCGCAGCAGCGGTTGTTACATCAGCCTCAGCGATTGGCGCTGGTTTTGCGGTAGCAGCAGCGGCTCCTGCTGCGATTGGTGCAATCAGTGAAAACTCGGATAACTTTGGTAAAGCGATGATCTTCGTTGCTTTGGCTGAAGGGGTTGCCATCTACGGTCTATTGATTTCTATCTTGATTATCAACAAATTGTAAGAAACTATGAAATTTTTTCTCATCAGCGACAACACCGATACCCAAATGGGTATGCGTTTGGCGGGCATCCAAGGGGTGATCGCGCATACGCGGGATGAAGTATTGACAGAGCTCTACAAGATTATCCAAGACGAAAGTGTTGCGATTGTCTTGATTACGACCCTCTGTATTCAATCATGCCCGGAAGTCATCGCAGATATGAAACTAAAGCTTAGACGACCTTTGATTGTGGAAATTCCGGATCGACATGGTTCTGCCAAAATTGGTGAGACCATCGATGCCTATATTTCTGAAGCAATCGGTATTAAACTGTGAGGATGATATGGAAAAATTAGCAAAAAAATTAATAGATGATATTCAGAAACGAACTCACGAACAGCTTCAGATTTTGGAAGAGAATTTTCATTCGCAACGCGAGTCACAAATCAAACAATTTAATCAAGAAGCCGTTGAAGAGAGTAATCTATATATCGAACAAGAATTAGCGGAATTAAAAAGCAGCGTCATGCAAAGCGAGACACAATTGAAATGGAAGATCAAAAAGAATCTATTCATTCGTCGTGAGGAACTTGTGGAAGGGCTGTTTGAACAATTACGTGATAAATTATGCGCATATTCAAAAACCGAAGCGTATTTGACGCAATATCTTAAATTTATTGAAGCGACGATTGCGAAGGAAGGCTTTGTGAATACAAGTGTTTTGGTTAAGGCTGAAGATGTCGCTGCATTTAGCAAAGCATTGAAAGCTAAGAACTTAACAGTCATGGCTTCTGATCACATCGAAGTTGGGGGTGTGATCATTCAAGAAGCAGGCGGTAAAATGGCCATTGAGATGACCCTTGACCATCAGCTTAAAGTTCAGAAGGAATGGTTCTTTGCGCATTCTGACTTACAGTTTTAGGAGGACATATGGAAAAGGCACTCATATATTCAATTAATGGACCCGTTGTCCGTGTTAAAGATTACAGTGGTTTTAAGATGCTTGAAATGGTCTATGTTGGAGATAAGAAGCTTTTGGGTGAAATCATCGGGATTGATGATCATTATACGACGATTCAGGTTTATGAAAGTACTACAGGTTTGCGCGTCAATGAAGAAGTATATCATTCCGGTGCACCCTTATGTGCAAGCTTAGGTCCTGGTATCCTTGACAACATCTTTGATGGAATTCAGCGTCCTTTGAAGGACATGGCCGCATTGAGTGGTATGTATGTTACCGAAGGTAAGGGAATTCCTGCTTTGGATCAGAATCGTCAATGGGAAGTCACCTTTAAAGTTGCGTTGCATGATGACGTCACGGAAGGTCAGATCTTTGCGACCTGCCCTGAAACAAGTTTGATTGAGCATCGTTTCTTAATTCCATTAGGCATCAGTGGTAAAGTCGTATCCATTCAAAAAGATGGTAGATACAACATTAAAGATAACCTCATCTCTGTTTTAGACAAACACGGTAAGACCCATAGTTTGACCATGGTTCAAGAGTGGCCGATTCGTCAACCACGTCCTGTTTTGGATCGTAAACAGATTCACATGCCTTTGATCACCGGTCAACGTGTCATCGACACATTCTTCCCCATCGCTAAAGGTGGGGCCGCTGCGATTCCAGGTGGATTCGGAGCGGGCAAAACGATGACTCAACACCAACTTGCGAAATGGTGTGATGCGGATATCATCGTCTATGTCGGTTGTGGTGAACGTGGGAATGAAATGACCCAAGTCTTGCATGAATTTAAAGAATTATTGGATCCAAAATC
>DHGC01000035.1 GCA_002402585.1 Erysipelotrichaceae bacterium UBA4808
GGACGATAAGCATCACACCCATTCGCTGAGGATGGGTTTTTTTAGGTGTCTAGAGCAGTGAATGCGTTCGCATATGATATGCTCATGGTATAAGCCTGTGAAAGGATCATTATGGACACGGTAAAAAGCATTCTAAGTGAATTGGAGCCCCTCATCAATGAAACGAGTAAGAAAGTCTATTTTAGACAAGGCATACAAGAAACGGTGTTGGGCATTAAGCTGGGAGATTTGCGGAAACGCGCCAAGCGGATTGGATTAAACACGAAGCTGGCTTGGGAGCTCTGGAATACGAAAGTCTATGAGCTTCGCATTCTTGCCTTGAGTATTTTTGATGGTAAAGATCTAAGTGAAAGCGAACTTTTAAACCTGATAACGTCTACCGATACGATGATTTGAGGGATCGATGTATTGCCATTGGGGAGAAACTGGGCTTATATCGTGAGATGAAAGTTGCGAAGGGAAGTACATCACCCTATGCACCCGCTTGAATCGAAGCAGGACGACGCAATCGTATACGTTGAGCATATCAATAGGTTCCATTCATGACTTGATTTAAAATGGAGTCATGCAAAGGAGCTTTTTATTTTGGAAAAATACCGCTTGAGCATTGTGGACATCATTGAAGAGAGTCCAAACACAAAAACCTACATCCTTGAAAAACCGGAGTCATTGACTTGGGACGAGGGTTCGCATATTCATTTAGCTTTAGAAGATTATGATAAAGATGAGCTTCCCAATAAAGCTTTGGTTCGACACATGTCCATCATGAGCAATTGGGATGAAGATAAACTAGCGTTCACCACACGTTTCACAGAACCCTATTCACCCTTCAGATTGGGCTTAGCCCAGTTAACAAAAGGGGATCATTTGAAAGTTTTCAAGATCAGTTCCCGGATGACACTAAGACGTGAAGAACGACCTCTGGTTTTGATTTCAATGGGCGTTGGTTTGGCAACCATGCGTCCCTTGATTCTTCGTTTCCATCAAGATTCCACAAACATCCCATTGCTTGTGAATCTAAATGTGGATGCCCATGCGGCGCATGAAAAAGCCCTCTATCAAGAAGAATTAGAAGGCTTGCGAAATGAGCGTATTCAATTGCATTGGTGTAAATCACGTTTAGAACTCTTTAATGCGTTAGAGACGTTGAATATCGAGAATCCGATCTACTATGTGGTGGGGAGTGATCTCTTCCTCAGAACCATTCTTAAACGTTTGAAGGCAAAGGGTGTTTCGAAAGATGCCATCATGATCGATAAGAAGTCACATATGTTGGATCTCTACTATGAATTCTAGTAAATCAAAAATGCTTTTGCAATGAACATAATACTTAAATGATTTTGTATGAAAGATACGAAAGATAAATGCCAAATGTGAAGAATATTAGAGATCTTAACCACATATTACTTTCTTGGTTAATAATCGGGAGAAAAGGGTTTGTTAAAATTGAAAAAACAAGAAAAAGAAACGCGATGTTGAAAACATATGCGAGCAATAGTTTCATCGACGCTTTAGAATTCTCGGTTTTAAAATATACAATAGTTCCAAGTGCGAAATAGGGAACTAACTGTAATCCGTAGTATATCGTGAAACTGAACTGATAGGTCTCTTTCGATTGAGCTAAATAAAGATTCAAAAAGTGATTAAATGAGAGAAATACCATAATAATCAAGATTAATTTTATTGAAAGTACAATATAGTTCCATCGACTCGACTTGAGAATCGTTTTTTTATTCTGGCGATTTTGATCAATGTCTTCAAATGAATCGTTGAGTAAATCCTCTATTGTAATATTAAATAATGAGCATAATTTAGTTCCATTGACCAAGTCCGGAATAGAATCATCTCTCTCCCATTTTGATATTGCTTGTCTTGAAACACCTATCTTCTTGGCAAGGTCTTCTTGAGAATAATCATTCATTTTTCGATAATACTGTATTTTTCCACCAATTGTTATATGAAATCCCCCTTTTATTACGAATATCTTACTTGTAACTGTTGGTAAAATCTACGCAACAGTAATTGCAAAATGTAAAAACATGTTGCTTATTGTGTAACAACTACTCATTGTTGACTGATTGGCTTCAATTAAATCCAGTTTTAGAATTTACATTTTCCTGCTACTTATAACGCAAATAGTTATAATATAGAGCTATCATGTTGCGAGGCTTTGATTTAATGTATTAATGAGAAGTTTCGAATAGCTCATGATTAGTTTAGTTTTTTGTGAGAGTCTCATTGGAACGAAGAATGACCCATTGAATGTGGGTTTTTCTTTACATCAAAAAAACCTCAAGTTAATGTGCTATGAGCATTGTCTAACAAGAGGTTTTTTAACAGTCTAAATTCTAACTAAAAGCGATGCTTTGATTAACGATTGCCTAAACGATCATCCATCATCATGATGCCGATTGGTGTTGGAACCTTTTCAAGACGGGTGATGATGTCGACCAAAGTGGATTCTTCTTCCAATTGTTCATTGATGAACCAGTTGTAGAGGTTTGCCATTGGATAGTTCTTTTCAGCCAAAGCGGCTTCATATAAAGCATTGATCCGTGCAGTGACTTTCTTTTCATGTTCAAGTGATAGTTTGAAGAGATCCATGAAGCCTGGGAAGTCCGTTGGGACGCCAGCAATTGGCTTCAAGAGAACGCGTTCATTGACTTCTTGTAAGAAATGCATCATTTTCTTACCATGGCTGATTTCTTCTTCCGCTTGTTTATCCATCCATTTAGCGGTGCCTGGGTAGCCATTATCGGCTGCCCAAGTGGACATGGAAAGGTATAAATAGCTGGATTCGAATTCAAAGTTAATTTGATCTAAAACTTGTTCAAGTAATTCTTTTTTCATTATGTTTGTAATCTCCTTATGTTTGTATTATACCAAATTCCTTTAAGAGAAGCTTATGCAATGCCCAGAAAACGAGAATGACTTGCAAAAAGAAATCGATTTGAGGAAATTTGAGACATGAACTTTTCTACATCGACCAAAACACGCATTCTTTTAGGCATCATCTATCTTGGATTCATCAGTTTAGGCTTACCCGATGGTGCTTTGGGTATTGGCTGGCCACTCATGCTTCTGGACTTTGGTGTCCCCATTCATGATGCGGGTTTCATTCTGTTTATCACACTTCCGTTATCGGCCTTATCAAGCTTGATGAATGCGCATTTGGGTGAGCGATATGGTGTAGGTAAGGTTGCGTTTGCGAAGGCTTTATTGACTTCTTCTTCGTTATTGGGGATTGATCCCGTACAGTCTTATTGGGGTTTGATCCTTTTTAGAATCGGTTTGGGCAGTTGGGGCAACGATTGGGCCTGCACTCATGACACGTTTCATGAGTGCATCTGGGGCTTGGTCGATGGGTTGTTTAAGTTTTGACAGTGCTCAATTGGTGATTACACTGATGCTCTTTTTGAGTCTAGGTTTTTGGCTTCATGATGAACCAGTAGTGCGAGACAAAAAAAGTGCAAGCTGCGTTCGATTTATCCATCTTTTTGCCTTTGGTATGAGTAATCGTTGCTTTAATGATCATTCTGTCGGAAATCTATAATGTGAAGACGCCATCGATCGAAAAAGGTCATTAATACACCATTTCTATCAATTCGAAACTGAATATTTTGAAGAGTATGGAATACATTATATTACAGAGGTGAGTGGTATCCGTTTTAGAAGAAGTCCTGAAGAAGAATTATAGATTTGTAATGAAGCTTGATCCCTATCAAGCTAAATTGATTATTGCCTGGATTGACAAACATTTGGTCAATCAAGATCCCAGATCTACGGGTAAAGCATGAACTGAAAACTTTAAAGGGTCATGGCAGTATCGCGTTGGGGATTATCGTATTCTTGCGGAGATTATTGATGATGAACTTATTTGATACGTATGAATGGTCATACACCGAAGCCAAGCCACTCGATGAGCTTGGTTTTTATATGAGCAATCACGCATATGTATATTGATATTCCAATAAAACGTGTTATATTATATATGAATGATTGCTCAAGTGTTCAATCGTTGGAGGAAGTATGATCGATAAAGAACGTATTGAAGTCTGTGATTGTGATGTCATCCACCGTGATGTGGTGGAAGCTGCACAAAAACAAATGCCGCAAGATGAGAAGCTCTTTGATTTGGCAGAGTTCTTTAAGGTTTTTGGGGACTCCACACGCATCCGTATTTTATGGGCTTTAGAGGATCGTGAAATGTGTGTTTGTGACATTGCTTATCTACTCAATATGACCCAGTCTGCGATTTCCCATCAACTCCGTTCCTTGAAACAAGTGAATCTTGTCAAATATCGCAAAGAGGGTAAAGTCGTGTATTACTCCCTCAAAGATGAACACATCAAGCATATCTTTGATATCGGTATGGAACACATCACCGAGTAGAAAGCACATTATGGAAAAAGAAATTCTATTAGAAGGTTTGGACTGTGCAAACTGTTCAGCCAAAATCGAAAAAGAAGTCAATGCCTTGGAAGGGGTAGAGGCAAGCATCAATCTCGTGACCAAAACTTTACGTCTAAAGTCCACTTTGAATCACAATGAGCGTGAACTTTTTGAACAAGTCAAATCCATCGTGCATAAACATGAACCCGATGTGGACGTGATTGATAAGCATGCATCGAAATCTGTTCAAATTGAAGCGACGCTAGAAGGACTAAGTTGTGCGAATTGTGCAGCTAAGATTGAGAAAGCGGTTCAAGGTTTGGATATGGTAAACAATGTTTCTGTTGATTTCGTATCCAAGAAGCTCCGTTTTACTGCAATGGATGATAAACAGATTCATCAAATTCACGCTCAAGTAGAAGATATCGTACATACCATTGAACCCGACACGAAATACATCATAAAAAGCGAAGATAAGTCTACTCCTCAGCGTGCTTTCGATTTGAGACAATTGGGTAAACATCAATTCAATCAGATCATTCGCTTTGGGACAGGCATTCTCTTCTTCGTGATGGGTCTTTTTATCAAAGAACCTCCATTCTTGGAATTGAGTCTATTTCTCATTGCTTATGTGATTGTAGGCGGCGATGTCATCCGTAAAGCTTTCCAAGGCGTAATAAACAAACAATTCTTCAGTGAGAATTTCTTGATGACCATTGCCACAACGGGTGCCTTCATTGTCGGTGAATACCCAGAAGGCGTTGCGGTGATGATGTTTTACTTGGTTGGGGAGTTCTTCCAAGACTTAGCTGTTGATCATTCGCGTAAATCCATTCAAGATTTAATGGACATTCGCCCAGATACAGCGAACCTTGTGCAAGGCGATCGTATTCTATCGGTTTCTGCAGAAAGTGTTCAAGTCAATGACATCATCCTCGTTCGTCCTGGTGAGAAAATTCCACTCGACGGAATAATCATCGAAGGTTCCAGCAGTTTTGATACCTCACATTTGACGGGGGAATCGATGCCACGGGATGTGTCGATCGATGATCAAGCCTTGGGTGGTTTTGTGAACCTCAGTGGTGTCATCAAAATCGAGGTATCCAAACCCTTTGCGGAGTCAACCGTTGCGAAGATTTTAGATTTGGTTCAAAATGCAAGCAGTCGTAAAGCCAAGACGGAACAGTTCATCACACGTTTTGCGATGATTTATACTCCGATTGTCGTGTTTGGGGCGATGGCTTTGGCCTTTATTCCGCCTTTATTGATTCCTGGTGCGAGTCTTTACGATTGGTTCTACCGCGCCATGATCTTCTTGGTTATCTCATGTCCATGTGCCTTGGTTATTTCGATTCCGCTTGGTTTCTTTGGAGGTGTGGGGGGTGCTTCAAAGCGCGGTATTCTTGTGAAGGGAAGCAATTATCTCGAAGCACTTCGTAAAGTCAAGACCATCGTTTTTGACAAGACAGGTACTCTAACCGAAGGAAAGTTCAGTGTTCAAAGCATCCAAGCAGAAGCTGGATATACGAGTGATGAAATTTTATGGGTTGCGGCTCATGCGGAAAGTCATTCTTCGCATCCGATCGCAAGTTCAATTAAGAAAGCGTATCGCAATCAAGTTGATTTGAATATGGTTTCAGATATCAAAGAATTGGCAGGACTTGGTGTTACGATTCAACTCGAAGGAAAAACAGTTCACGTTGGGAATCATCGTCTGATGGATTCCATAGGTTTACAGATCCCAAAGCAATCTGCTTTAGGCACCTTGATTCATGTGGCAATCAATAATGCCTATGCGGGCTCGATCTTAATCGCGGATACGATTAAGAAGGAAGCCAAACAGGCCATAATGGACCTTAAACAGATGGGGATCCGAACCATACTCTTAAGTGGTGACTTGAAAGGGATTGCGAGTCAAGTTGCCTCAGACTTAGGCATCGATGAAGTCCACGCGGAACTTTTACCTCAAGATAAAGTTGCCATCTTCGAACAACTCAATCCCAACAATAAAGATAAAATCGCCTTTGTCGGGGATGGCATCAACGATGCGCCGGTCTTGGCACGTGC
>DHGC01000040.1 GCA_002402585.1 Erysipelotrichaceae bacterium UBA4808
CTATACGAACCCTACACTCAAGATCGATGCGGAAGCATTCCCAGACATCGCAGGACAACACCTCATCTTTACCGTTCCGACCATTCTCGTATTTTATGAAGGAAAAGAAGTGTTACGTGAAAGCCGTTTCATTGATTTCACAAAGATTGAACGCATACTCGATTTACTCAAAAACTGACCGCAAAATGCGGTTTTTTTGTGTTCAAGATAAATATTTTCACAAATATTTCACATTTCAATAATCCCTTTTATTTACTTACTGATATGTAACTGAAACGATTATTATAACAGCCTTTTATTGACATAATTGGCTCTTCGAATTTTGATTAGAAACAATTTTATGTTAAAATGTTGGTATATTTGCGTGAATAGGAGGAAAAATATGATTGAATTTCAGCATATTTCCAAATCTTATCATGGAAAACCAATCATTAACGACTTAAGTTTTACCATCCATGATGGTGAATTTATCGTTTTAATAGGTCCATCTGGCTGTGGTAAAACAACCACATTGAAGATGATCAATCGATTGATAACCATGGATTCTGGAAAGATATTAATTGACAACGAAGATATTACTAAAAAGGATTTAACCGACTTAAGAACACACATCGGGTACGTCATCCAACAGATTGGACTGTTCCCCAATATGACTGTCGCACAAAACATCAGCGTCGTGCCAAAACTCTTGAAATGGGGAAAAGAAGACATGGATAAACGTGTCCGTGAACTCTTGGAAATGGTCGATCTTCCATACGAAGAATACGCCCATAAGTATCCCAATGAGATGTCGGGTGGTCAGCAACAGCGTGTCGGAGTGCTAAGAGCACTCGCCGCACGTCCCCCTGTCCTCTTAATGGATGAGCCCTTTGGCGCATTGGATCCCATCACACGGGATACCTTACAAGAAGAACTTAAAGATCTGCAGCAGAAGTTGAATATCACGACCGTATTCGTCACCCACGATATGGAAGAAGCCATTAAATTGGCTGATCAGATCGTATTCATGGACAAAGGCGACATCGTTCAAATGGACAGCCCTGAAGAGATGCTAAGAAATCCAAAAGCCGATATCATTCGTCAGTTCATGGGTAAACATACCAAGCAGAATACGATTGAACTGACCTGTGGCGAAATCATGAAGACCAATGTATTAAAGGTCGATAACAAACGTAAGGTCTTGGAAAGTTTGGAATTGATGCGTAGTAAAGGCACCGATTCTGTAGTCGTTGTGGATAAAACGAATACGTATATGGGTATCGTCAACATCGATGACTTGCAGAAACGAGGCATACCAGGTCAAAGCATAGAAAACATTATTCGAAATGACGTCATCACCTTATCTACCGAAGCGCATGCGAAAGAAGCCATGGATGCGATTCAAAATCAACGTGCTGATTTCGTCGTCGTTTTGAATGACAAGCAAAAAGTTGTTGGCATCATCACCAAGGGTTCCATCGCACGTTCATTAAGCACCACATTGTGGGGTGAGAATAATGTTTGATTGGAGCATGTGGGTTCGTTATGCACCACGCCTGATGAATGCCATCCTGACCCATTTCTACTTCGTCATCGTCTCTGTCAGCATCGGATCCATCCTTGCGGTCATTCTAGCGATTGCACTTTCGCGATTCAAGAAAGCCGCTAAGTATTTAATGCCGATCCTTGGCATCTTTCAAACCATTCCTGGAATCGTATTCATCGGTGTGCTCTTCATCTACATCGGGATGCGTCCAGAGACGGTCATCATCGCCTTGTCGGTATATGCCATCTTACCCGTTCTTAAGAACGCGTATACAGGCATCGTTACGGTCGATCCAGCCTTGATCGAGGCTGGCAGAGGTATAGGTATGAATCCTTGGATTCTCCTGTGGCGTGTTGAACTGCCCATGGCACTCAACAGCATCATAACAGGCATTCGAATGTCCACCATCTATACGGTCAGTTGGGCTGTTCTAGCCGCCATGATCGGTCAAGGTGGTTTGGGTGAGTTCATCTATATCGGCATCAACAGCAATATGAAACAGTTCATAGTGATGGGATCGATCCCGGCCGCCTTGATGGCCATTGGTTTAGGTTACTTGATTGATAAGGTCCAAGTGAAACTCACGCCACGTGGCTTGAGGAGGAATTGATATGAAACTTGAACATGTGACTCAGCACATCTATTTAGTGCTTATGGCAGCTTTATTTACCATTGTATTTGGTTTGATCTTCGGTATCATCGCTTATTTGTTTCCGAAAGTCAGAAAGTATGTCATCTTTGTGTTTGATTTATTTCAAACCATTCCAACCTTGGCAACCTTAGGTTTGCTCATGGTTGCATTTGGAGCCAGTCCAACAACCGTAATCGTCGGTCTAACCTTGTATAACTTATTACCGGTCGTTCGTAACACGATGGTCGGTTTGATGGAAGTCGCTCCTGCCATCAAAGAAGCCGCAGAAGGCATGGGCATGCCAAAAATGACCAAGCTCTTCAAAGTCGAGCTTCCCCTTGCCTTCCCTTTGATTTTCGCTGGGATGCGCATCTCGCTGGTCAATTCAATTGGCTCAGCGGTCATGGGCTTCTTCGTAGGTGGCGGTGGCTTGGGCTATGTCCTCTATCGTGGTATTCGTACCATGAACTTCACCTTCATCTTACAAGGGACCTTGACGCTTATGGCCATGGCGATCGTCGTCGATGCCGTTATGAGTTACTACGAGAATAAACTATTACCAAAGAATCAGAGAGGAGCATAATATGAAAAAAATACTAGCAACATTATTATTAAGTTTACTGATCTTTAGCGGGTGTACCGCAAAAGACGAGAATACGATCGTCATCGCGAATGGCGACTTCGGGGAGATGTACATCTTCTCACACATGGCAGAGATTTTAATCAAAGAATACACCGACCATAACGTGAAGGTCACTGACTATATGAGCACCTCATTGGGTCACTCCGAAATCAAAGCTGGTCGCATGCATGCGGCATTGAGTTATGACGGAACCATGATGGCAACCTTCATGAATCGGGATGTCTCTGAAGTCCCAGAAGGCATGACACTCTTCGATTATGCCAATCAAAAAGCTCAAGAAGATTATGGTGTCAAATTATTAAATAAACTGGGTTTTGAGAATACCTATGCAGTAGCGGTAAGACGTTCGACCGCAGAAGAATACAACTTGAAGACCATCAGCGATTTGGCCAAAGTCGCTTCAGAACTGCGTTTCGGGACCGAGGACACCTTCTTCAATGAAGATGGGACCGTCCGTTTCATCCCATTTACGAAATTCTATGGTTTAGACTTTAAATCAGCCACCCCAATATCCAACGATTTGAAATATGTTGGTATGGAAAGTAAGCAATTCGATGTGACACTTGCCTACTCAACCGATGGTATGATCCTGAAGTCAGACTTGGTCTTACTTGAAGACGACAAGAGCTTCTTCCCTGAATACAATGGTTCATTCATCGTACTTGCCGATATAGAAGAAAAATTCCCAGGTGTCGAAGCGGCATTGAATAAAGTCACTGACTTGTTCAACCAAGAAAACACCATCGCATTGAACTATCGTGTCGATGTCTTGGATGAAGATCCCTACCAAGTCGCTTACGACTTCTTAAAAGAAAACAATCTCGTTAAATAAACAAAGGCTCAAGCAATCGCTTGAGTCTTCTTTATCGTTCACTTACAGCCGTGAATCGCTTACAGATGAATTGAGGATGTTCAACTTCATCCAATAATGCAATGACATAGTCCGAATAACTGATGTAGCTTTCCCCAGCTTGGTTCAAAATGACCCACTCACTACCCAATTGGTACTTACCACTCCGTCGTCCCTTGAAGTCGAACTGGATTGCCGGGCTAAAGAAGGTCCATAAGATTTGACTTTCACGCAACAACTCCAATGCCTTAGCCATGTTCATGGCTGTAGGATAAACGACTTTAGGAAACGTTGCGGTCTCATACAAAGAATAAGCCATGGTGGAATCTGTAAACAAACTCCCCGCCCCACCAACGACCAAATATCGTAACTTTGGCAGATCCAGCAACACTTCGATCATATGTCTGGTGGCATCTTGATAAAGAATGGGGTCTTGCGTTCCGGCACCCATGGCATTGACGAGAACATCCAAATCTTCTAAATCATCCGACCTCAATGACAATACATTCTTCTCAAGCACATTCACCTTCAAATCAAACCTATTTCGATCACGAACGATGGCCAAAACTTCATGACCTCTATCCAGTGCTTCTTGAACAATCAAACGTCCAGCCTTACCATTGGCTCCAATCACTGCAATTTTCATTTTAAGTCCTCACTGTTATTAGCATAGCATAAAAAGAGTGTAAGCCTTTTGCTTACACTCTTCAATCAACTTCCTTTTGATACTTTGAAGATGATATGTTGACCAGGATCAACGAATTGATTCGATGGGGACATCTCAATAATCGTTCCCTTATCCGACGCATCGTTGACATACTGAACCTCGTAGGTGAAATTGGCAGATTTTAGGTTTTCATTGTAGATGAACTCCGGAATCTCTCTTTCACTTCCAAGCTTGGTTAGATAGGGTTGACCCAGTGAATAATATACGGTCACGACGACCTCTTTTGTATTCATTGGACTGATTCGAGTGCCAGCTTTGACATCTTGCCAAATCAGACTGCCATAAGTGGCACCCACTTTTGGCTGATACATCTCCACAAATCGCAATGTATAGCCACTTGGGCTCATTGAAGCTGCGTCATTTTTCTTGATTTTTGAGAAATCCGGTACGACGACCTCCTCACCTTGAGAGATCGTCACAGTCATTTTAGATTTCTTCGCAACCAATGTCTTAGGCGCGACACTTTGTGAAATGACACCACCCACAACGACATTTGAACTCACTTTGACAACCGTCAAATCAATTTGATTCTGATTCGCCCACGCTTGAACGATGCTTACATCTTGATGTGCGGTTGACCAGTCGGGAACCTCAATGTTCGGGGTGAACACTTCAGGCCCATTTGAAATATAAATCAATCCATAATCCTTACGTGTGTACGTTTCCGGTTTGATGTTTTTATCATTGAACACGATGCGAACATACTCATTGGCAGGTATATTATCATTGTATTCATAAGTGATGCGAAGATTGTTTATCTTGTTGGTGCTCAACCATTCCTGAATCTGAAAGTAAGTGTTACCCGTAAAGTCCGGAACCAAAATCTGTTCATTGGGATCGGCACCCTTACTGATTTCAACTTTCATGTTGGAACCTTTTTGAATCTTCGTATTGGCCAATGGATCCATTGAAATTATGTAATCCTTTGATACTTCCAACGAGAAAACTTCACTGATCTCTAAAGTCACATCATTGCGATTGGCCCACGATTTTAAATCTGAAATGGGCTTTCCCACATAATCCGGAATCTTGACTTGATTGATGAAATAATAGAATGCAGTTCCCAATGACACAACCAACACGACTCCAACAATTGCACCAATCCATTTTTTTCGTTGATTGGCTTTATAACTGGGATCAATGGTTGTTTCTTCGATGTGTGAACTTCTTCGCGTACTCACGACAACTGGTGTTGGCTCCTCTAACAACTCAGGTTCCATTTCCAACTGCTTAGCGAGCTTTTTTTCTTTTTTACGCTCTTCTTTGGACTTCTTTTCTTCTTTGTCTTCTTTTTTACGTGGAGGTTCAGCCTGAATCAAGACTTCTTTTTCTTCCACCGTCTTCTCGTATTCGTTTTTTGTGAACTTACTTAAGAAATCACTCATTG
>DHGC01000047.1 GCA_002402585.1 Erysipelotrichaceae bacterium UBA4808
AGATTTACAGCAAATAAAAATATCTTAAAAAAATTTAAATATTTTTTAGGAGAACTTCTAGGGCTCGCGTATAAGGTATTGAAGGAGGTCATAAACATGAACGACCAAAATTTAGAAGTGTTGAATGAATTGAAGTCTTGGATGATATTGAATCAGTTGGAAGATGAGGTTTTAATGGATGTTTTGATACAAGAATTCAAAGAAAAAGTATTTGAGTTTAAAGCAAAATATGATAATCTTAAAAGCGTATTCGCTGAAAAAGAAGCGGAAGAAAAGAGGATACACATGGACAGTAACGCTAAAGAAGTACTAATGATGTTTAAGAGTTGGGTCGTATTCAATCACCCTGAATTGGATCCCATCGTAAACGGTTTGATGGAAGAATTTGATGACAATTACGAAGCTTTCAAAGTTCAATATGATGATTTAAAAGCTGTCTTTGCTTCCACGAACGATTAGCATTATATCGCTGTGAAGCGATGTTCACACCTCTGGGTTCCACTGATCCAGAGGTTTTTTAATTAAAATGTTAATCGAAACCTGTTTCTTACGATAAGCATTGCATGAAGAAACATAATTCAACTTCATTAAAAAACAAGAGTAATCCGTTTGCACAATCAACTTTCAAAAATAAGACTCATGTGAAAAAAATAATATGATAGAATTCTATTAGTTATGAACATAATACAATTAGATTCGAGATGTGTCTCACTACTTAATCATTTGGTAAAACAAGATGATGCGGTCAATGTACAAGTGTTGGCTCGTTTTTTTAATGTAAGTGTTCGCTCTATTTACTACGACTTAAATAAGATAAATGATTGGTTAAAAATTCAGAATCTACCTCAAATTAATATAGAACGTAACAAAGGTGTTTATTTAACGAAGTCACAAATCAATGAAATACTTGATGCCCTTCAAGGTGAAGACAGCTTAAATCACTATGTATTGTCACCGAAAGAAAGACATCGATTACAGATATGTTATATCTTAAGTGCGTATGAATCGGTATATGCAGAACAGATTGGTTATCTTTGTGATATCAGCCGAAACACCATATTCAACGATTTGAAAATTGTGCGCGAAAAGCTGCAGCGTTATGGATTGGAACTGGAATTTGAGGTTCAAAAAGGTTACGAAATCAAAGGATCGATTTTTACACAAAGAGCAGTATTCATTTATTATTATGCACAATTGATCCCATTATTAGACTACAATCCACATCTTAAAAATTTAGATCTACCGTTCTACAATCGAGAACAAATTCAACACTTTGCGATGAAGTTACGTAATATCGAGGATAAACTTGAAACACGTTATGTAGATGGCTTGCTGTTTAGTCTTGCCTCGCTGATCAGTGTCATTTTAAATAAACAAGCACAACTTGATATAAGCTTACTTGATATCAAAGATATCATCACAACGCAAGAATTCCGATTGGTAAAAGATAATTTATCAGAGCTTCCAGAATCTGAACAGATCTATGTAGCTATGCATCTATTGGGATCACGCATTCAAATACGTAGTGCTGATGACAGTCGATCTGAAACAATCGTTTTAAAAGCCATTGCACAGAGTTTGGTTGCAGAGTTTGAGCAATTGGCTGCGGTTGAATTTGATGATCGAAATGAATTGATTCGTCTCATCGCATCACATTTGAGCATGTCCATATATCGCTATAAATATGGAATACAAATCGGCAATCCTTTAATGAATGAAATAATGAATGCATATCCAGAGTTATTTGAGATCACCGTAAAGGCAACACGCGTTCTAAAAACAAGTCTACGCTTACCAATCCCAGAAAGTGAGATTGCCTATCTTGCCATGCATTTCGGCGGATTTCTACGTAGAAGGCAAGAAGTTAAGCAAGAATTCAATGTACTATTGGTATGCCCAAATGGAGTTTCAACCGCAACTATGTTAAGAGCGGAAGTAGAATCATTACATCCAAGCATAAAAATATGTAATATTGTTGGCATTGAAGAAGTTGATGAGGCATCTAGGAATTGTGATTTCATTATATCCACAGTGGATTTGAACGCACCGATTCCCGTTATAAAAGTTCGTCCTATTATAACGGAAGATGATCGATTAAGGATATTGTCGAGAGTATTAAAAAAGAATTACAGTCCTCAAAACAACAAAGGGGTTAGTCTTAATGTGATACTAAACCTCATTGCTCATCATGTAAGTGGTGAGAAATACCAAGCAATAAAAGATGAACTAGAACACGTTTTCAATGAACCTGTAACGATGCCACCACTGCAAGTTGAAGGAAGACTTAAGTTAAGTGGAGTTATGCATCCTAGTAATATTCAAACACTTGAATTTGTTGATTCGTGGGTGGATGCGATTCACATCGCGTCAAAGCCTTTATTGGAATCCAATGCAATTACTGATAAATACGTTCAGGCGATGATTAAAAATGTCGATATTTACGGACCCTATATCGTCCTTGGTCAAGATATTGCTTTAGCGCATGCATTACCTAAAGATGGTGTCAATAAATTGGGTGTTTCGCTATTGAGAGTGAGTAAACCAGTACAGTTTAAAGATCGACAAGCTTCTTTGATTTTTGTGCTCGCACCAGAAGATAAACACAGTCATTTAAGAATCATGAAAGACTTTCTAAGTCTAACAGCAGATCAAAAACGTATTGAACAAATCAAAACCGCAAACGTTGAGATGATACCAAGCTTATTGGACTTTAATGAAGATCGGGAGAACACTCAATATGATGATTAATACAGTAGTTTTTGACTTGGATGGGACACTAACAGATCGCAAGACAGGGAACATCCCCAATTCTACGATTGATGCAATACAACAATTAAAGCAACAAAAGCTAGTGGTTATTCTGGCAACAGGCAGACCTTATTATGAAATTGATCCAGTTTTGATCAATCAAATTGATGCGGACTATGTTGTTTCTCTTAATGGTCGTGTACTTTACGATCGAAAAGGTAAGCTACTTTCCCATCAACCTATTGATTCAAAAGTCGTTCAAGATGTTATCGAATATGCACGAAACAATGGATTAGAACATGGTGTGCATACGTTGGAAAATACAATCATTTTAGCGGGGGACTCCATTCAAGAGCAAATCGAAAATGTCATTAAAAGACCTCGCGATTTAAGTCGCTCCAAAAAAATCAATGAGTCGACCCAAGTGTATAATGTCATGCTGAAGATTGAAGATGATCAGCAATTAAAAACATTCAAGACCGAATTCCCTGATTTGATTGTCGAAACATTTGGTTCTATTTTTTATGATGTTTATACAAAGGATGCGGATAAAAGAATTGGTGTTGAAAAAGTCTTTAAACAGACAAACGGACAATGGTCAAAAACAATTGTGTTTGGAGATGGAGCCAATGATATTTGTATGGCAAACCAAGCATCCATTGCGTATGCTATGGGAGATTCTCATCCAGAACTGCTCAAGGTTAAAGATATTCGCGTCACGAACAAATCGGATGAAGAAGGTGTTCCAATCGCGTTACGTAAAGTGGGTTTGATTGAGTACTCAGATCACCGGCATGGATGGGTACGATTCAAGCATCGTTTTACGACAACGAAGTTGGGAGCAGTACTCCCCATTGCATTCTTTCTGCTTCTTGCTTTTGGCTATGATCAATACCTAATGGACTTGCCTGGACAAAGCTTAAGTTTCTTAGGCTTAGGCAGTATTAGTTTACTTTATTCGATATACCTTTACTTGGACACGAAATAAGTGTCCAATTTTTGCATATTCAAGTTGAAGGGTTTTGGACTTCAAATAAAAGGAGAGGCTTACTATACTGAAAGCGTGGGTAGGTCCGTAGAACTGTGAGGAACGATGATGATTGAAACGATGCTAAAAATTGAGAATATTCAAATACTCGAATCGGTCAAAGACTGGAAAGAAGCGATTCATGTATCTGTTATGCCTTTGGTCGCATCAGGATATGTGGAAGAACGTTACATTCAGGGAATCATTGATAATACAGTGCATTATGGATCTTACTATGTCTTAGCGCCAGAAATTGCTTTACCGCACGCGCGTCCTGAACAAGGTGTGATTTCGAAGCAACTTGCGATTACGGTATTGAGAAATCCAATCCGTTTTACAAGTGATGGCTATGATGTCCGCTTATTGATTACGCTCGCTGCTGAAGATGGTGCCTCTCATCTTGAAGCATTGAAAGCAATCGCTGAAATCATTAGCGATGAACAAAAGGTTCAATCGATACTTAAGGCTAAGACATCAGAAGAAGTGCTTACACGTTTCTTAGAGAAAACAGAAAGGGAGTAGAAAATGGAAGCAATCTTAAACGTTTTACAGCAGATTCTTTCGACGCCAGCCGTCTTGGTCGGCTTAATTGCCTTGATCGGTCTATTGGCGCAGAAGAAACCAATTGAAGTTGTAATTAAGGGGACGATTAAAACTATCTTAGGTTTCTTGGTTATTGGAGCAGGGGCAAACGTATTGGTTGGTGCATTGAATTATTTCGGTGCGATGTTCAACTTTGGATTTGGAGTCAATGGTGTTGTTCCAAATAATGAAGCAATCGTATCCTTAGCTTTAAATGATTATGCTCAGGCAACAGCTTACATCATGGCGTTCGGTATGTTGGCGAACATCATTCTTGCACGTTTCTCGCGTCTTAAATACATCTTCCTGACAGGGCACCATACGCTTTATATGGCAGCCTTGATCGCAGTTGTATTAACCGTTGGTGGATTGACGGGCTGGCAATTGATTCTTGCGGGTTCAGCATTGCTTGGTCTAACAATGGCAATCTTCCCAGCAATGGCGCAAAAGACGATGGTTAAAATTACAGGTGATGATTCTATTGCGTTTGGTCACTTTGGGACATTGGGTTATGTTTTCTCAGCATGGTTAGGTAGTTTATTTGGTAAGGGATCCGCTTCGACAGAAGACATTAAATTCCCAAAAAGCTTATCTTTCTTAAGAGATACATCTGTTGCGATTTCGTTGACGATGTTCATCTTCTTCTTGATTGTTTCTGTCAAAGCAATCACAACGACTGGTTATGCTGAAGCAGCAGCACTAGATGCCAACTTGGCGATGGGTCAACATTGGTTTATCTTCTCACTTATTCAAGCATTGACATTCGCGGGGGGTGTCTACGTTGTATTAGCGGGTGTACGTCTTGTTTTAGCAGAAATTGTTCCAGCATTTAAAGGGATCTCTGAAAAGATTGTTCCTGATGCAAAACCTGCATTGGACTGCCCAGTTGTATTCCCTTATGCGGAAAATGCAGTTCTCTTGGGTTTCTTGGTTTCGTTCTTAGGGGGGATTGTTGGTTTAGGTGTCTTGTCCTTGATGGGTGGAACTTTAGCGCTGATTCTACCTGGAGTCATTCCACACTTCTTCTGTGGGGCAACCGCAGGTGTCTTCGGGAATGCTACTGGTGGTAGACGTGGAGCAATCATTGGTGCATTTGGACATGGTTTGTTGATTACATTCCTTCCAGCATTCTTAATGCCAGTCATGGGTAGCTTGGGCTTTGCACAAACAACATTCTCAGATGCAGACTTCACAGTTGTAGGTATTATTTTTGGAAACATTGCGAACTTTGTTCAAGGAACAGGTTTGATGGCAATTGTATTGGCTAGTTTTGCAGCACCGATCATCTATGCATTAGTTGTGCCTAAGAAAGTAAAAGCTTAAAATAGAATTAAACCTAGCCATGGGCTAGATGTGTAAGAGAGGCAACGTATGGCAATTAAAAAAATCATGTGTGCATGTGGAGTTGGATTGGGTTCTTCATTTTTGGTTGAGATGAACGTTAATAAAGTTCTTAAAAAATTGAATGTCCATGACATTGAAGTTAGCCACTCTGCTGCAACGGATGTTTACAAAGGCGCTGCCGACTTGTATGTCATCGGCAAAGATATGAACGATATGATTTCCGCTTACGGACCTACACTCGTTCTGGATAACATCGTGTCCTTGCCAGAGTTGGAAAAGAAGTTGACTGAATATTTGACTGAGAAAGGTGTTATCTAGGATAACACCTTTCTTTAAAGGAGCGTTATGAATAAAGAAAATACAGTTAGATTTGCTAAAGAAATTCGACTTGAAACTGCAAAAATGTTAATGATGCGAGGTTTTGGCCATTTAGGTGGATCTTTCTCTATTGTTGAAACATTAGCGGTTTTATATAACGATATTATGAATATTAATCCAAGTGATCCAAAATCTGAAGATAGAGATTGGTTTGTACTCTCAAAAGGACATGCTGGACCTGCACTGTATGCAACATTAGCGTTAAAGGGATATTTTCCTAAAGACTGGTTAATGACACTCAATGATAATGGAACACGTTTACCATCTCATCCTGATCGTTTAAGAACACCAGGTGTAGACTGCACAACGGGTTCTCTTGGTCAGGGCAGTTCGCAAGCAGTGGGAGTGGCAAAATCCTTTCAAATGGATAATAAACCCAATCGTGTCTACACCATCATCGGAGATGGAGAGTTAAATGAAGGTCAGGTTTGGGAGGCTTTTCAATTTGCAGCCCATCAAAAACTTGATAATCTTATTGTTTTTATCGATGAAAACCATAAGCAACTGGATGGTCTCACGAAGGACATCATTAATCCTTTTGATATCCGTTTAAAGATGGAAGCCTTTGGATTCAATGCGATGCGCGTTGATGGTAATGATGTGGAGGCTATCTATAATGCGATCCAAAAAGCATTTCTAGTCAAAGAGAAGCCGAGTGTGATTGTATTAGATACAATCAAGGGTCAAGGGGTTGAGTACTTTGAGAAGATGTTTGATAATCACCATATTCGTTTTGCTGGTGAGAGTGAAATGATGTTGAAAGATGCCATCGAAATTTTAGAAAAAGAGGTGTCAGAATGAAAATTATCCGTGCCATTGAACAAAAGAAACCTGAATTCAGAGCGGTTTACGTTGAAACATTAATGGAATTAATGGAATCAAATCCAAACGTCGTAAATCTTGATGCCGATCTTGTGGGTGCTTCAGGAGCGGCTAAATTATTTAAGAAATATGAAAGTCGGTGCATCAATATGGGCATCAGTGAAGCAAATATGATTGGAGCGGCTGCGGGGATGTCTTTGACTGGGAAAATTCCGTTCATTCATACCTTTGCACCATTTGCCACACGACGTGTCATGGATCAGCTTTATATGTCTGGGGTTTATTCAAATTCAAATATTAAAATTTATGGATCGGATCCAGGCTTCTGGGCGATTCATAATGGTGGAACGCATACGACAATGGAAGATTTGGCTTTGACAAGAGCCTTAGCGAATATAACAATACTAGCCCCAAGTGATGCGACACAATTCAAGTGGTGTATTAAAAAAGCTGCGGATACCTATGGTGTATTCTATATTCGAGCCGGTCGTAAATCATTTGTTGATCTCTATGATTCGAGTTCTCAGTTTGAGTTAGGTAAGGGAATCATTCTTGAACAAGGAAAAAATGTGGTCATCTATGCTATCGGAGAAATGGTCGCCGAAGCATACAAAGCGCGTGAAATCCTTTTGAAGGAAGGTATAGAAGTTGCGATTGTTGATATGTTTTCCATTAAACCATTTGATGAAAAAATCGTTAAAGAAATGAGCCAGGGTAAGAGTTTGGTCATCACTGCGGAGAATCATTCAAAGTATGGGGGACTTGGATCAGCTGTAGCAGAAGTTTTAGCTGAAAATGCAATGTCGACACCACTTAGACGGATTGCTGTTCAAGATCGTTTCAGTGAAGTAGGTACAGCTGATTATTTGCAAAAGGTATTGAAGATTGATGCCAATGCAATTGTTGAAGTGATACAAAGTAGTTTAAAGACTGATTAGTAAAGATATCTAAGTATAAATATGCTAGGAAGCGTTGCCAACTTCCTAGATTGTAGAACTGAAAAGTTCAATGTGTGTTAGATAAAACCCTTGAGATCATATTGAATCAAGGGTTTTATCAATTATGAAGCAATTTATATTCTATTTTTAGGAGTATTCCTATTCCTTGCGTATAAGGTCTTAGGAGGTCTCAAAATGAAAGACTTTAAATTTGTGGAATTGGTATTGTTTGGATCGTGGGTACGTAAGCGTCATCCAGAACTCATTGATCAGTTGGAAGATTTATATGAAGAATTCTATGATGAGTTTGGTCGTTTTGAACGGAATGAGAAAGATAGTTTAATACGAGAGTCATCGAATTAAGAATAGAATCAGTGTCCAGACGTTTTGAATGACGATGTAAACCCCGAGAAACCCCGAGAAAATGGTGTATAATACGAGTGAAGAAGAGGATTCAAAATGAACATGAATATATTCGAAAATGAGTCGTTCAATTTGGAATACAAGAAAGAGATTTCTAAATTAGACAAGACTTGGTTAAAGAGTATCGTCTCTTTTAGTAATACTTCGGGTGGGGAACTCGTCATAGGAATTGAAGATAGAACCTTAGTTGTCGTTGGCATAAAAGAAGATCGATCTACAATTGAACAAAGAATTATCGAAAGTGTCTCAAACAACATTATTCCAAAGCCAATGATTGATATTAGTTTTAGGAATATTGAAGATAAGGATGTGGTTATTGTTTATGTTTCTAAAGGTCAAAACACACCTTACTATTTGAAAAGTGAAAGACTAGAAAATGGATGTTTTGTGAGATATGGCTCAACAGATCGACTCGCAACTGAGAGTGAACGTCAAGAGTTGTTACTATCAAGAAAAAGCTCATATTTTTCAAACGAAATCTTTGAGGAAAATTACAGTAAGGTTTACTTAAGTGATGATGAAATTAGGCATTTTATTGAACTTATCAACTCGAAAATAAGAACAAAGAAGCTGATTGATTTTAATAAGTTGTTGGAATGGAAATTGGTTAAGACGATGAATAAGAACATCGTTGCGACCAATGGTTATATGTTGCTTACGAACAATCCTTTTAGCAATGGAACAATCAGAATTGGTGTTTTTGAAGGAAACACAAAAAACAGATTAAAAACTGAGTTTATGGTCGAAGGTTCAATAATTAATCAATTTGAAGAATCATTGGAAACGATTTTGCAGTTACTAGAAGATGGATTTACTTTCGAATCAAAAAGAGAAACGAAATATAAGCTACCCTCAACAGCAATTCGTGAGATTTTGGCGAATGCGATTGTACATCGAAATTACATCGAAAATCACCCGATAAGAATTAGCGTATTCAGTGATCGAGTTGAAATCTTCTCACCAGGTAGTTTTTATGATGGTATTCAATTAAGCGATGCACTAAGCGGAATCTCGAAATTGAGGAATCCCAATATAGCAGAGATATTTTATCATCTGGGGATAATTGAGAAATGGGGTTCTGGCATCATCAGAGCAAATGAAGAGATGATTAGAAATAATTATCAAGAGGTCATGTTTGATGTGAGTAATCATGGAATCAACGCGATTTTATCAATGGAAAAAGGATTGCAAGTTAATGAGAGTTATCTAAGTTTAGAAAACTATCTTGAGAATAAAGTTTCATTTTCGAGGAGAGAAATTGAAAATGACTTAGAGATTACTGAACACCAAGCTCGTTATTACATCGAAAAATGGTTGAAAGAAAATAAAATTGAAAGAATTGGTCAAACACGGAGATCGCACTATATCGTGATTAAGTAATTCTCAACTTCGTTTGTTAGTAGGAATATCATCGATGGAAGTTTTACAGAAAACAAACATCTTGGATGAGACTTGCCAAGGCAGTGTCTCAGATGCGTTTTTCTGCTTTATGAATTCATCGGATTTTGAAGATTACGTCTGATCATTTGGGTGATCAATCAGAAATGTGGTCAAAGTATTCCATAAAAAATATTTGTAATTGTCCAGGAGGCCGGCTTTTTACTACTTAAGCTCTTTTAACTTCAACGCATGCTCAAAGGATATCAGTTCAAATTCATGTGTATCTTGATAGGCATCTTCCTCATGCATCGCCTGAATGATCTGTCGCGCACTGTAATCCTTGAAAAGCTGAGTAACTGTTTCAATGGTAGCCAGTTCACTGAACTCAAGTTCCTCGATTTTATAATTTTCTGATGGTGTGATATGGAAGCGACTCTCATCATAATGAAGCTCTTCTATAACTTTAAGGCTCGGTAATTGAATGATTTCATTGTAGCCGAGGGGACAAGCACCGTAAGGGTAGTGTTGATAGACAAGACCGGTAATTGAATGATTGTATTGTTTATAGTGATAAGCATCAATGTACCATAATAGCTTCATTAGTTTAACTTTATAAAGATGGGGAACATTTTTAGCGAAGAGATGTAGAATTGTGGCCACTTTATCGATGTTCAGCTTTGTATAACCGTTGTATACAGTAGGCGTCATATGATGGATGTACAGCGAAAGGATCTCCAGTTCTTTGAAATAGGAAAGACCAGATGCATGGATCTGGTCTTCTAACCCCTTGTGAATTCGATTGTAGCGATCTTCACTAAAAGAGGCCTTATTGCGCTCTAAACTTTGTAATGCATAAAGTGGATTTGCCTTAATCATACGCAACATCTGATCATACGTCGTATCTTGAATCAATTTTGTTTCATAACGTGTAACCGTGACTTCTCCCCAACCTAAAAGTTGTGCAAGCTCACTTTGTGTCAACTGATACTGTTGCCGTATGTCCATGATCTCTTGAGATGTCAACAACCCCTTTTCCACGCGATACGCATCACGTGCTGCCAATAGATTAC
>DHGC01000066.1 GCA_002402585.1 Erysipelotrichaceae bacterium UBA4808
GACTCAAGTAAGCCAAAGATGAATACCCCGTCCCAAAATCATCGATTGCAATCTTACAGCCAATCGCTTTGATTTGATGAAGATCCATCAATTTGACTTCCACATCATCCATGGCTATGCTTTCAGTCAATTCAATGCATAAATTCTCTGGTTTCACACCAATGACCTTAATGCGATTCTTAAGGAATGTGATGAAATGCATATCCTTCAACTGTAAGGCAGAAACATTCAAGGCTAAAACCAGATCAGGATGTATTTCATTTAAACGTTTTAATTCAAGGATTGCTTCATTGAGGATATAGCGTCCAATCTCAATGATCTGACCGTTATTCTCGGCAATCGTGATGATTGTTTGAATGGACTCATGATAATAAAGGGGATGGTTCCACCGCAACAAGGTTTCATAACCACTGACTTCCATGGTCTTAAGATCCACAATCGGCTGATAGACCGGGTAGAGTTCTTTCTTTTCAATCGCTTTGAAGAGTTCGGACTCAATGTCTTGTTCTTTCTTGATTTCTTGTTGGATGTCATCTTCAAAGAATACAGCGCTGTTGCCACCCAGTTTCTTAGCCTTAAGTTTTGCTAAGGTCGCATTGTGGATGGTTGTTTCAACGTCTCTTAAGCGCTCATGACTTGCAAAACCGCAGGATAGACTCAAATGGATTTCAATGTCCATGATTTTAAACGGTTTTTGCGCCAGTGCCAAGAGTCGTTGAACCCGTAAACGAACCGATTCTTGATTCTCGGCATGAAGAAACAACACCATCTCATCGCCAAAGTAACGTGCGACGAGTTCATAGGCATAGAGTGTGCTACCAAGAAGATCTGCGAACTGCTTCAAAGTCTCATTGCCAAAGCCATAGCCACCCATGCTGTTGATTTTCTTGAAATCATTAATGGATAAAACCACAACATAGTATTGTTTACTGGGATGTTCACGCGTAAGTCGATAAGCATCTAGGAGATAAGAGCGGTAATTTGGAACTTGTGTAACAGGATCCACAAAGGTTAGATTCTTGATCTCATTTAACATGCGATTGAAGCCTTGACCTGCCACACCCAGTTCATTCTGAACCTTGGTATTTGCGACAACGCTTAAATCTCCTTTTTCTGCTCGGTTGAAGACTTCGGTCAATTTCACAATGGGTTTCGTCAAAGTGTTGGCATAGATGAAAGCAAACATGATTAAGGATAATAAACTGATGATGAGTGCTGAATCAATGAAATTCATGACGGAATTCAATTGAGCAAAGGCTTGGGATTCTTGAACTGAGATGACCAACTTCCAATTGTTTGTGTTGTGTATCGTGGAATAAACCGCCAACATGTTTTCATCGTTCTGTCCAATATAGTTAAAATATCCACTGCTGGATGTGAAGGGCTGAATGTCAATCTCCTTGATGACAGAGTTATAATCATGAATGATATCAATTTCAGGATCTGGATGGACAACAATCTTGCCATTCCCGTCCACGATCCAAGCATAGCCATACGAATCAAAATGGATGTCCTGGATGATCGTTTCCATGAAAGTGGTGGTCAAGACTGCGTTCAATAGACCCACTGTCGTATTTTCACGTTGAATCGCATAGGATAGGGTGATGATGGGTACATCTTCATAGAAATAAGGACTATAGAAAGGGTTGGAGATCGTATAAAGTTTATTGCGCTCAAAGATACTTTCGTATTGTTCCTGGGCTCGTATGTCAATTGTCGCCCCATAAGTGGTCCAAGCCTGGCCATCGGGAAGGGCGAGCGTCATGCCTTTGAAATCACTGTGGTTTATCAAGCTATTTAGAAACGGCAAGATTGTTTCCACATCCATGGATTCCATAAGTTCACTGTGAGCAATCATATGCACTTTATTCAAATGCCCTTGAAGTTCTTTTGAAAGCTCATCGGAACGGGCACGAGTGATCTCACCGTAAAAATTCCGTTCTTGAATTTTCAATTCGTTGAGCTTGTTTTCGATGGTCATGCTTAACACACTAAAAATCACAATTGAAACCATTGCGATCACAGCGATCATTTGGAAACGTATTTTATTAAGCATACATTCACATTATAATGATACCTTGTTCAATTTATCAACAATTGTTATTGACATCGAACATATTTCGAGATATATTAACAGTGTTAATATAATAGAGAGGTGTTCATGAAACAGATTAAACGGCAACGCGTCGCACAGCTATTTATAGATACAGCGATCAAACAAATCAAAGAAGAAGGCATTGAAACGCTCAGTGTCCGTAAAATCGCAGAAGAAACAGGCTATTCTTATGCGACGATTTATAACTATTTCACCGATTTCAATGCTTTATTGTGGGCATGCAAGAAACAGATGATCAATGAATTGACTTCTTATATGTTGGCTGAAGACATTGCAGTGTCTAAAGAAGGCATACATACACTTTTTAAACGCTATGTGCATTATTTCTTAGACCATCCGCATATTTTTCGTTTTTTCTATTTCCATCATGTCAATCCTGGTGAGGAGTTTTTCGATGAATTTGGTTTTGATGCCTTGATGTTCAAGTCATTTGGTTTTTTAAGTGGCATCAAGGATGAGAAAATGATTCAGGCGATTGCCTTGACCTGTATTTATACGATTCATGGCATACTTCAGTTACATTTCAGTGGGAATGATCAAGCCAATCAAGCAAGCATCGATCAAAGGATTGATGTGTGTTTGGATGTCTTGCTTCAATAGGAGGGATATTGATGAAAATTAAGATGATTGTTTATTCGTATACCCACAACACATTGCTTTTGATCCAGGAATGGGCCAAGCAATTGAACCAACACGACACGGAGATCGCATCGATTCATGCCTATGATGAGTATCCCAATACCAAAACCATCACACTGTCTGAAAAACCTAGCATTGCGTCCACTGATCATTTGGTTTTTGCGACCTGTGTAAGAGGGGGTACTTTAGCGCCCATCATGGCAGCGTATCTCAAGCAGATGCCTGATTTAAGAGGTCAGGCGTGCACCTTGGTCTTGACCCAGTATTTTCCGTTTGAAGCGTGGGGTGGCAGACAAGCCATGAAGCAATTCAGAGCGTTGGTTGAAGCGAAGTCAGGACGTATCAAAGATACGTTCATCTACAGTCGAATGCGTAAAAGTGCGGATCAGAAGGCGAGGATCCTTAATCATGTCCCACAAGCTTAAGATCATCTTGATTGTGATTCTGTTGCTTGGTCTTGGTGGCTTTCTAAGCTTTCAAAAGCTCAATAACGATCTTGAGCATCTAAAAGATGATCAATTTGAGCCACTCAATCCTTCTCAATGGACAGATGGCGTTTATTTGGGTGAAGCGAGTCAATTGCCCATCAAGGTCATCGTCGAATTAAACATACAAGACCAGCGCATCACCAAGCTGACACTTCTTGAACACCAAACCGGTGAGGGACAAAGTGCTGAAGCCATCCTTGATCATGTATTGAATGCACAATCGTTGGCTGTGGATGTGATCACAGGTGCGACATACAGTTCGGTTCTGATTTTGAAAGCGATTGAAAATGCTTTGGAGAAGGCTGTTGAATAGAAAATTGACCTATCCTCTAATGGGCGCGATGGTTTTGATTCTGTTGGATTTAGGCTTGAGCATGTTGCTTCAAAACACACATCCAATCCCTTTAACAGACCAAGCTTGGCTTGCTGAAGCGTATCATCACCCAAACATATTGCTCTATCATCTGGATGCTTTGAATTTGATCATTGCTTGGGTATTTGTGATTTTCTTCGATCAGTTGAAACGGATCAATGTTCAATATAAAGCGTTATTTATCTTTTATAGCTTAGGATTATTCTTAATGACCATCATGAATCGCGCTTTTCTAATCTGGATAAGCATGCGTTTCATGCATTTGAGTGATATGACCTTACTCAGTCTGATTCACCAAGGACGACATGATGCATGGTGGACACTTCCAGGGTTCTTAATTCAAAATCTTAGTTTTCTACTGCTCGCATTCCATTTCATCCAAAATAAAACAACCCGCATGCTTGGTCTATTGGGTTGTCTGGGTTTTGGGTTATTAAGTCTTTATTTAATCCTCATCCGCTTCATATCCATCGCATTGATGGTGATGGGTATCGCTGCAGTGGGAGGTTTGGTAACGTTAGCGTTTTATGGGGTATTGATCAATACGCTTCGGAATCGCTCAATTTGAGATTGCGTTCAAAGACTTTGCGGATCGCATCAAACTCTTGTGTGAAAGCATGGACGACGTCTGGATCGAATTGTGTCCCACTGTTATCTTTAATGTACATAAAGGCCTTCTCGATGCTCCAAGCATCCTTGTAGACCTTTTTATTTGTCAAGGCATCAAAGACATCCACGATGGCCATGATGCGCGCTGAAAGGGGAATCTGTGGTCCTTTCAAACCTTCAGGATAACCATTGCCATCCCAACGTTCATGGTGATACTTGGCGATATTCAAGGCTTCGCGAAAGAATTCCAAAGATTCACTGTTCATAGCAGATTCCATCAAACGATCGAAAAGGGAAGGTTCGATGGCGCTGCGAATCGAATCATAACCAAGGATCGTATGCGTTTTGACCAAAGTGAATTCATCAACCGTCAACTTATCCTTCTTTAATAGGATGGCTTCAGGGATCCCTAATTTACCAATATCATGCAAAGGGCACGCTTTGACGGTACGAATGATGTATTTCTCATCGATGAATCGATTGTATTTAGGATGCAATTGCAGTTTTCTTAGAATCAACTCATAGTAACGCTTTAGTTTGGTGACCTTTTGACCGGTCAACTCCTCACGTGTTGCCACGAGATTTGATACGATATCCAAAGACAGATCCAAACTTAATTGCATATCATATAGACGCTTGCTTAAACTCGACTCCAACCATTTCTCTTGGTTCATGACAAAGTCTTGAAGACGTTTATGCTCTGCGTAATGTTTAAATGCTGCCAATAAACGTGCACTGCGCAAGGGTTTGATCAGAATATCACTAACCCCTTTAGCATAATACAAGGCCTCATCCCGCACCTGGTCTTGGTTAATCATCAACAAAATTGGAAGATGGAGATAGCGATTTTCATTCCGTATCCATTCCACAAAATCCATCGTCAAAGTATTTTGTGCACACAAAAACAAGACATCGACTTTGACGCCAGTTTTGAGATGATTCATACACTCTGTACTGGTTTTAAAGTTTGTGATGTTCGTATGGTCGTGAAGGTTGTGAGCGATCATTTGGATCAGCTCTAAATCGTGTTCGACAATGATGACTTCATACTGTTCAATCATAAAAACCTCATTTAGTTTAGTTTATGCTTTTCTGTGAATAAAAACAATGGGATACATAAAGG
>DHGC01000053.1 GCA_002402585.1 Erysipelotrichaceae bacterium UBA4808
CTAAGTTCTCCGCATAGGAACCGAAGTGAGCCACAATGAACTTGGTTTTTGGATTCTTACGAATCATGTTATCTTGCATGTCCATCAGTTCATGGAAGGTATACTGATCCGGCTTACCAAACGCCCAATCCGGATTCTCACCCAGTTCCTCATACCGTTCATTCGTCTCATCAATCGGTAGAAAGAAAGCAACTGGATCCGCGATATGAATCAGAACGGGGATATTCAACTCGGCAGCTGTTTCATACACGACTTGAAGACGATCATCATCAGTACGAATGTAGTTACCCGCTTTGTCCTTCTGATTCAAACTGATAACTTTCCACATCTTGATGCCACGTGCACCTTTGGCATAGGCTTCAGTAAGATGTGTTTTTACCTGTTCACTGAAATCAGGCTCATCGATCTTAGACACATCAATCCACACAAACGTTGAAATTATCTGTTTCAAATCTTCTGTATGTTTCATCATCTTCGTAAATTCATGACCCCAAACACCATCCAAATTCACCACATGACGAACATTCAAACGTTTAAGTTCTTGTTCATATTGAATCAGATCATACTGATTTTGATAGTCTTCACCCAAGACCAACTTACCCATATGCTCATGGATATCAACGACCTTAAACTTTGCCTTTGTAAGCTGTGTCTCTTTCACGACACACTGTGCAACAGGTTTAAACTCACTCAATAATAGTTCCTTCATCATTTCATCCCCGTCGTAGCGATACCCTTAATAAACTGCTTCTGGAACAACAAGAACACTGTAATGACTGGCAACATAATCAATGCCGAAGCCGCCATGGTTGCGGATAAGTCAGCGGTATGTTGGGAGGAGAAGTAGGATAAGGCTAAAGGTAGTGTCATCTTCTTGATATCATTGATCATGATCAACGGATTTAAGTAATCATTCCAATAATTCAAGAAGGTGAAGATCGTAAGGGCTCCAATCGTAGGACGAATCAAAGGAATGACGATCCGCGTATAGATGTTCCAATTACTCGCACCTTCCATACGTGCTGCTTCAATGAGTTCATTTGGAATATCATCACAGGCTTGTTTACTTAAGAAAATCCCAAACGCATTTACAAACGAAGGAATGATCAAAGCCCCTGCCGTATTGTATAAACCCAGCGCATTGATAAGCAAGAATCCAGGAATCATCGATGTATGCGAAGGAACCATCATGGTGGCAAGCACTAATAGAAATAAGGTTTTCTTGAATCTGAACTGGAACTTCGAGAATACAAAGCCAACGATGGTACTGGTTAAAAGAATGACCGTTGTGTTGGTGATCGTGATAAATAAACTGTTTCTTAGCCAATAAAAGAAAGGTGATTTCGTTAAGACTTTGATATAACCACTGATGGTAAAGTTAACAGGAATCAAATGTTTAGGATCCAATAGGATTTCTTTTGTACTCTTCAAAGAATTCGAAACCATCCAAAAGAACGGCAGAATCATAAATAGGGATATCAGAAACAGGCCTATAAAAAGCATGATATAAATCGGTTTGATCTTTTTACGCTTCAGTTTCATCTTAATAGTCCCAATCCACTTTCTGAATCTTCTGCTGAATGAGTGTGATGATAAAGATGATCGCAAACAACAGCACTGCGATCGCAGACGCATAACCCATATTCTTCAACTCAAACGCCATTTTATACACATAACTCGTTAATACAAGTCCCGAATTCTGAGGACCTGACTTCAAGACCATGACTGAGAACTGTGCAAACATCTGGAAATGACTGATTAAAGTCATGATGATGACAAAGGTCATCGTACGACCTAAGAGCGGTAAAGTGATGAATCTAAACTTATGCCAAGCCGAAGCCCCATCCATTTCAGCCGCTTCATAGAAGTTTGTCGGAATCCCATCGATTCCAGCACTGAAGAGAATGATGTTATAACCGATATCCACCCAGATGGTGAACACGATGATCGACCACATCAAGACATTGGGATCCCCCAACCAATTGACCGGGTTCACACCAATCGTTTTAAGCATCATATTCGCCAACCCTGTAGCCGTTGGATAGATGCTTCGTGCCCACACCACACTGGACGCAACCAAAGGTGCGACGCAAGGCAGAAAAAACGCCATTCGAAAGAAAGCACGAATCTTGTTGGATTTGAAGATACTGACGAGTTGTGCAATCATCAATGAGAACGCAATGTTCAACACCACCGTCACACCGACAAACATCAAGGTGTTCGTCAAAGCTTTCATCAAAACTGGATCCCCAATCAATTGCTTGAAGTTCGCAAGTCCAACAAAAGCGTTGGTATCACGCAATGGATTGTAATCCATCATCGAAATCGCAAAACCCGCAATGATCGGTCCTACAATAAAAATAAGCATATGTAGGAATATCGGTATAAGGACAAAGTATACAAATTTTTTATTTTTCATCGATCAAACTTCCTTATTGAGAAAAAGGGGATGGATAGAGGATTCTATCCATCCCTCATAACTACTTAGCTACGTTGGTATTTAAATGTTCTTCCAAAGAAACCAAAGCTTCATCAACGGAAGGAATCGTACCCATGACCAAATCGACAAAGGTATTATTAACCGCTTCTTTAAATTGATCGGTATTAAAGTATCCAATAAACTGCGCATCTTCCAAGATACCCACCAATGGTGCCGCAAATGGCATCAAAGTCAATAACTCAGGATCTTGTGCAACACTAATCTTCGCCGGAATCTGAGCTGCTGCGACATTATGCGCCAGCAACTGTTCATCTTGATAGAAGTAATTCAAGAACTTATACGCCGCTTCTTGTTGAGCTGAGTTGCCATTGACACTCAATGCCCAACCGGTTTCAGCCGCGAACGCTGCTTTATCCCCGAACCAAGGCATTGCCACATAATCAAAGTCGACTCCATACTCTAAACCAAAGCTCACAACGCCTTCTGAAATGACCCAAGGACCTCTTGGCACAAGCGCATTACGTCCTGCAAAGAGTTGTTGGAAACCTTCTAAATCACCGCCACCGACTAAACCTTCAAGATCGGTGACCTTGTCTACCACTACCATATCATATAATTCTTGTAATGCTGTTTTAGCTTCAGGTGTTTGGAGTGTGAACTTACCATTCGCATCCATGTATGAACCACCCGTAGACAAGATCATCGATAAGAACATGTAAGGAACAGAATCCCAGTTCACAAAGTCAAAGCCTTTTTGAACCATCAAACCATCTTCTATTTTAGTCAACTTCGTACCTGCACTTACGAGTTCATCCCAGGTTGTTGGTACACTCATATTATTATCTTTCAGTATTTGAGTGTTGACCAACATGGCACCATTTTCAATATTGAACTCAAGTGGCAAGCCATACAATTTACCTTCATACATCAAAGCACCAATTGTGGATGGATAGACTTGATCAATGACGTTCGCTGCCATATCATCTGGCATCGCAGCCAAAGCTCCGGTTGACGCAAAGTCAACACCCCAGCCTCCCCACATTTCGTACATATCAGCGCCACCTTCCTTAGAAATCAAGGATGTTTGGACTTTAGATTCAAACTGATCGTAAGGGAAGAACTCGAAGGTGATTTCAATCCCAGGATTCTCAGCCATGAAACTGTCGCCAATCGCACGATACGATTCATTCCAAGCTTCATTCTGGTGTCCCCAGAACGTCAACTTGATGGTCTCGGTCTCAGGAGTGTCATTCCCGCTGCAGCCGACCAAAGACGTAAGCATAAACATACTCATGATTAATACGATAAGTTTCTTCATTTATGTTTCCTTTCAACGCAACTATTTTTGCGGTGTTGCTATGATTTAACTAAATTTTTTCGATGCTAAGTGATTTAAAATACGTCAAGTATTCCGCGTTTTTATTCAACATCTCTTGAACCATGTCTTTGATTTCTTGCATACTGAGCACACTGGACGTCAATGGATCAAACAAGATGGCATGGAAGACTTTGATTGGATCGCCCGTGATCGCAGCTTGTACCGCTAACTCTTCAATACGTGCAGAGTGATCAACCATCAAAGCAAGGTGTTCAGGTAAAGTTACTGGCATCGTTGAATGAACACCACGTTCAGTCGCTACGACAGGCACTTCAACACAGGCATCTTCACGTACATTCTTGATATAACCTTTATTCTGAAGATTTCCATTAAAGAAGAACGGTGTATGATCCCCTAGGATCGCGTTAAAAATGTTGGAGGCATATTCTTCACCACGTTCCAGTTCAATGTCACCGTGCTCCAACCATTCTTTATATTCAGCTTCCCAGGATGTCTCACGTTCGAGATATTCATTGAGGATATATGCATATTCACCAGGATTCCAACCTGTTCCATGTGTACAATACTTTTCAATCAAATCCGGACGTTTTCTGAACCATTGATTGTATTCAGAATTATGACCACTGGATTCCGTAGGGAAGTAACCCAAATGTTTGAACATTTCAATACGAACGGGTTCATAGTTTGCGACTTCTTCACGCAGAATCGCTTCTTTTAGTAATGGATACGCATCTTCATTCTTCCATTTATACTCGGTATAAAAAGCTTGGTGATTGATCCCAGCACAGACATACTTGATGTCCTTGATATCTGCTCCAATCCACTCCGCCAGCATTTCAGCTGTGCCTTGTACGCTATGACATAGGCCGGTCACATTGACAAACGTTTGTTTCTGAAGATAACTGACCAACATTGCCATTGGATTTGAATAGTTCAAAACGATGGCATGAGGACAGATTTCTTCCACATCACGAATGATATCGAGCATCACTGGAGCAGTTCTCAAGAATCGAAAGATACCTGAAGGTCCACGTGTATCCCCTACATTGATGTCTACTCCATATTTCTTAGGAATCTCAATATCATGACGCCAAACCTCAACACCACCTTGAAGAATCGTGATGACAACGCCATCCGCTCCCACCAACGCAGCACGTCTGTCACTGGTATAAGTGACCTTTGCATTGTAATTACCCTTCTTAATAATCTTCATGATGCCTTGGTATGCGTATGCTAAACGTTTTTCATTGATATCGACCAAACTGATCTCACAATCATCAAAAGCCTCAAATGTTAGAAGATCACGAACCAAATGCCGTGTGAAATCCAATGAACCTGCACCAATAAACACAAACTTTCTTCTCATGTTCTTGCTCCTTGTTTACTAAACA
>DHGC01000067.1 GCA_002402585.1 Erysipelotrichaceae bacterium UBA4808
CGAGTGAAGTAAGCAATAAAGAAGGTTGCGTATATTGTGTCTGATTCAAGCGTTCCTGTGGTCCGTTGAAACAGACATCTTTGATATCAAAGTCACAATTTGCTTGATCGAAGATTGCTTTCGAACTTGCATAATGTTCATAGACATCATGACCCATGCCTACGACTTGCGAGCCTTGGCCCCCAAAGAGGAACGCTATTTTCATGCTTTGCCTCCATTGGGAAAGAGTTCTTGGATCAGCTCATGCACAGAAACGATCTTCTCAATGCGATAACCATTGGTTCCCGTAAAGATCAATCCATCCTCCACATTCCCTTTGACCGCATGGATCAAAGCCTCTGTGATGCAATACGGCGTCGTTGCTGGATTACAAGGCTTCAAGCAGTTCACACAACGCTTCACCTTGACCTTTTCATCCCGCATCAACGTGTCGACCAAAGGATTATCAATGGCACGACCCGGATAACCCGATGGACTGATGACGAAGCGAATATCATCTTGCTTGGCATTTACGAATGCTTGTTTGAAGTTTATATCCGCATCGCATTCATGGGTCGCGATGAAACGAGTCGCCATCTGCACACCACTTGCCCCTATGTTCAAGTAATTCTGGATATCTTCAGCGGTATAGATGCCGCCTGCCACAAAGACTGGGATATCCCAGTTCTGATCTTTTAAAACGATCAGAACTTCTTCTAGGATCGTCGCCAAATCTTGAGTTTTTTCTTCTTTTAAGTCCGACCATGAAAAACCAAGATGGCCACCGGCTAAAGGACCTTCAATGATCAACAGATCTGGTAGGTGTTGACTTCTTGAAAGCCAACGTTTGCACAAAAGAAAGGCTGCTTTTGCACTGGAAATGATGGGTGCCAGTGCAACAGGAGAAGTTCCAACCAACATTGGCAACTCCAAGGGCAAACCTGCGCCTGAAATGATCACATCGATGTCCATTTGGCTGATTGCTTTGACATAGCGATCATAATCTTCCGCCGCAACCATGACATTAATGCCCAACAAACCCTTGCCTTGGCTGATTTGACGTGCTTTCGCGATTTCTTTTTCAAGGGCTCGAAGATTGGCTTCGATCGTATTCTGATAGAAATCAACTTCACGGTAACCGGGTTGTGCAGCTGAGATCACGCCCAAGCCCCCTTCCAGCATCACGTGCCCTGCGAGATTGCCAAGTGAAACACCGATCCCCATTCCACCTTGGATCAAGGGGACTCGCAGGCTATCCAATCTAAGCACGATCGACTCCATTCACATTGGTTTGGATTTGGGCATAGACCGATTTGGCACTATCCGTTATATCGGCGAAAATCTGTGCCAAAGATTTTCGTTCTTTGACCATACCCGCGATTTGACCCATCATGACCGATCCATTTTCCATATCGCCATCAAAGACGGCCTTACGGAGTGAACCCAAGGTTAGTTTTTCGAGATCATCACGAACAGCCCCTGCTTGTTCCAACTTTAGATATTTTTGACTCATCGCATTCTTTTTGATGCGTACAGGTGCGGATACACTACGACCGGTAACAACCGTATCGGTATCTTTGGCATCCAATATCGCTTGTTTGTAATTGTCATGGATCGGACATTCATCCGCAACCAACAAACAGGTTCCCACTTGTACGCCGATGGCCCCTAAGGCCAAAGAAGCGACATATCCACGTCCATCCGCAATCCCTCCGGCTGCGATGATGGGAATTTGGACGGCATCCACGACTTGTGGAACCAAAGCCATGGTCGTGAGTTCACCCACATGACCACCCGCTTCCGTCCCTTCGACAATCAACATGTCCGCACCGGCTTGTTCCATGCGTCGTGCAAGACCAACCGTTGGGACGATGGGAACGACCAAAATACCATTGGCCTTAAGTTTTTCAATGTATTTACCGGGATTGCCTGCACCGGTTGTCACAACCGCAGGCTTGAGTTCACAGATGACATCCATGATCGCATCGCTGTGTGGATTCATAAGCATGACATTGACAGCGAAAGGTTGTTGCGTCAGCGTACGACACTCTTCAATGGCTGCACGCGCCATTTCAGGTGTCATCGCACCTGTACCAATAACACCTAAGGCTCCCGCATTGGATACGGCGGCTGCGAATTTCGCAGTGGCGATGTTGGCCATGGCCCCTTGTATGATAGGATACTTTATCTTTAATAATTGATTTAACATAGCTTCTCCCTAGCTCTCAAAGTAGCTTCCGCCCCAGGTCAATCCAGCCCCAAAGCCAACACAAATGACACGCATGCCTTCTTTAAGCAAACCCTTTGTTTTCATCTCACTGAGTGCGATGGGGATGCTTGCGGAAGAGGTGTTGCCATATTGATCTAAATTCAAATAGAACTTCGCAAGGTCGATGTTCATCTTGTTTGCGACATATTCAATGATGCGTCGATTGGCTTGATGTGGAACGATCCAATCAATTTGGTCGACGTGAAGATTCGTTTGCTGTAAAACTTTGGTGATCACATCTTCAATGGCTTTAACAGCGAAGCGGAACACCGCTTGACCTTGCATCCGAAGAAAATGAGAGGAATACTGATTGATCTGCATTTCTGGGTTCAAAGCCAGACCATCACTGGTCAAGACGCCTTGCAGATCCCCTTCACTGCGAGTGTAATGAAGCATTTTTTTAGTTGATGAGCGGCGCATGATGATGGCACCTGCCCCATCTCCAAACAAAACACTCGTGGTTCGATCGTTGAAATCCAAGATCTTACTCAACGTTTCCGCTCCGATCACCAAGGCATTTTGCACAAAACCAGCTTCCAACATCGCTTGCGCATTCTGCATGGCCACGATGAACCCTGTGCATGCCGCATTGATGTCGTAACTCAAACAGTTTTGTTCATTCAAACCACACTTGGCCTGAACCAAACTTGCGACGCTTGGCATCATGCCATCGGGTGTGATGGTTGCGACAAGGATCAGGTCGATCGTTTTAGGATCGATCTTTGCATCTTGGATGGCCATCATAGCCGCTTCACTTGCCAAATCCGATGTATTCTTATGGATACTGAAATAGCGCTGTTTGATCCCCGTACGCTCTTGGATCCAAGCATCGGAGGTTTCTACTGTGTTTGACAGCTCGGTATTGGTGACAGCCTGTTCAGCTTGTGCCAAGCCATAGCCTACGATTTCAATGCTCATAGCTGTGATCCCAACTTTCTGAATTTCTGATAACGTTGTTCCAGCATCCCATTCAATTTCATTTTATTTAAAGCAATCAAATCTTGACGGATGGCATCTTTGATTTGAACGATGCTGAACAAGGGATCGCCTTCGAGACCTTGGTCCGCTTCTTCAATGATGCGATCGATGAAGCCTTTCTCATGGAGATCAAAAGCCGTACATTCCATGAGTTCCGCTGCTTCCTTAGCTCGTGTCTCATCTTTCCACAAGATGCTTGCGAAGCCTTCTGGCGATAGGATCGAATACACTGCGTTCTCAAACATATAGATCTTATTGGCAACACTCAGTGCCAAAGCACCTCCACTGCCGCCTTCAGATAGAACCAAGGCAATCACAGGTACTTTGATTTGCGAAAAAAGTCGCAGACATTGAGCGATGGCTTCCGCTTGACCCCGTTCTTCAGCGCCTTTACCAGGATATGCGCCCGCAGTATCGATGATCGTGATGATCGGGCGTTTGAACTTTTCAGCTTGTCTTGCCAAACGCATGGCTTTACGATAGCCCTCAGGATGCAACATCCCAAAGTTACAACTTAGATTCTCTTCCAGATTGCGACCCTTGGACTGTGCCAAGACGGTCACTGCTTGACCTTCGAAGCTGGCAATACCCGCCACCAAAGCTCGATCATCCCCATGTAAACGATCCCCATGCAATTCCACAAAGTGATCGAATAGATAAGGAATCAAATCCAAGGCTTTCATGCGATTCTGGGAACGTGCGATCGTGATCCGTTCCCAAGCACTTAAGTTTTTCATAGCTTGACCTCGTTTGAATGAAGTTTCAAAACTTGAATCAAGAATGTACGTAATGAACCCCGATTCACGATCTTATCGACAAAGCCTTTGGCTTTGAGAAATTCCGCACTTTGAAAGTCTTCTGGTAATTGTTCCTGAAGCGTCTTCTCAATGACACGACGACCGGCAAACCCGATCAAGGCTTTGGGTTCCGCTACGATGATGTCCCCCAACATCGCAAAACTTGCACTGACGCCACCGGTTGTCGGATGGGTCAAGATACTGATGTAGAGCCCATTGTTTTGATGGAAACGTTCCAGAGCAGCACTGGTCTTGGCCATTTGAACCAAAGACAGGATACCCTCTTGCATGCGTGCTCCACCGGAAGCCGTAAAGATGATCAAGGGATACTTGCGTCGATCGGCCAGTTCAATGATGCGTGTGATCTTTTCACCGACGATCTGACCCATGCTGCCCATCATGAAGCGACTGTCCATGATGGCCACGGCAACTTTCTGATTGGCGATGCGAGCCGTTCCCACGACCACGGCTTCATTCAAATCACTCTGTTTTTGATACTTGGTCAGCTTGTTTAAATAATCTGGGAATGAATTGAGGTGGTTGCTGTTTGCTTTTTGATAGATTTCAATGAAACTATCCGCATCGAAATGCGCATCGATGCGATCATAGGCACTCATTGAAAAATGATGGTTGCATTGTGAACATACGTAGTGCTGCATCTTCAATGTTTGACTTTCAACGGCAGTCGAGCATTTCGGGCACACTTCGATATTTAAATCATTTGTAATGACTTTGATATTTTTCTTTTTGCCAAAAAGAGTTTGAAACAGATTCAAACGTTCTTTTCGTTTATGAAAGGGTTGATTCACGTTGGTTTAACTCCTTGATCCAGGCATTTGCGAAGTCCGTTGTATAGCGACCTGCAACAAATATTGGATTGAACAATGTGAAGTAACAGAATTCAAGATTGTTCTCGACACCTTCGATAATGGTTTCTTCCAAGGCTGAACGCATGCGTTTGATCGCGTGCAATCGCGAAGGACCGAAGCTGATGATCTTGGCCATCATGGAATCATAAAAGGGTGACATCTCATAATTCGTATACAAAGCACTGTCCACGCGGATATCCTTGCCACCTGGGGCATGATAGAAACTGATCTTCCCCACAGATGGTTTGAAGTCATTGCGATAGTCTTCCGCAATGATGCGGCATTCCAACGCATGGCCCAAGATTTTGATATCGCTTTGTTTATAGCTTAGTTTTTGTTTATCTGCACTGCGGATTTGTTCTTTGACAATATCGACGCCGGTGATCATCTCACTGACCGGGTGTTCGACTTGGATGCGCGTGTTCATTTCCATGAAATAGTAGTTGAAGTTTTCGTCCATTAAGAACTCAATGGTTCCGACACTGTCGTAACCCACCGCTTTCGCAGCCTTCAAGGCATCTTCACACAAGGCATGGCGTTGTGCTTCATTCAACAGATGACACGGTGCTTCCTCTATCATTTTTTGGTGTCTTCTTTGAAACGAGCAATCGCGCTCATAAAGATGGATGACATTGCCAAACTGATCGCCCAAGATCTGGACTTCGATGTGCTTGGCTGTGGTGAACAATTTCTCCATATACAAAGCATCATCGTTGAAGTAGTTCTTCGCTTCTTGTTTTAAGACATCATAGGCTTGACGAAAGGCAGCCTCATCCAAGATGACACGGATGCCACGCCCACCTCCTCCAGCCGCAGCTTTCAGAATGATCGGATAGCCGATTTCTTCAGCGGTCTGGATGCCTTCTTCAAGAGAAGCGATGGCATCAAAGGAACCAGGAATCAGAGGTACACCGGCTTTTTGCATGGCGATACGAGCATTGATCTTATTGCCCATCAAGTCGATGATATCGGCTTTGGGTCCAATGAAAATCAGACCACAGGCTTGAGCCAAACGCGCAAAGCTTGCGTTCTCCGCGAGAAAACCAAAACCAGGGTGAATCGCATCCGACTGTGTCAAAAGCGCAGCTGAGATGATGTTGTTGACATTTAGATAGCTGTCTTTGCTATTGGCCTCACCCACACATACGGCCTCATCGGCCAGTTGAACATGCAAAGCGCTTTGATCGGCTGTGGAGTAGATCGCAACCGTCTGAATGCCTAAATCTTTACAGGCTCGGATGATGCGTACGGCAATCTCACCCCGATTTGCGATGAGAATCTTTTGAATCACGGTGCATCTCCGATACGAACTAAGGCTTGATTGTATTCAACCATCTTGCCATTGATCGCTTTGATTTCTTGAACCACACCCGAACGATCCGCTTTGATCTCATTCATGACTTTCATGGCTTCGATCAAACAGATGACTTGACCTTCTTTAACGCTTTGGCCCACTTCAACATAAGGTTTCGCATCGGGATTTGCTGAATGATAATACGTGCCCACCAAAGGAGCCTTCACCCAATGTGCGTTGTCTTCCCTTACATTGGGTTGGCTCACTTGAGGAACATTTGGTTTGACGACGACTTCTTGGACTTCAGTATTACGCTTTAATTTGAGCTTGAATGCTTCGCTTTCAAGTTCCATTTCACTGACTGTGCTTTTTTCAAATAAGGCTAAAATAACTTCGAGTTGTTTGGTATCCATAAAAAAGAAGGCGTTTAAGCCTTTTTACGTTCGACGATATCCACAACGTCTTGCACAGTGATGAGTTTCAAAAGTTCTTCATCTTCGATGCGAATATCGAAGCTGGTTTCCAATTCAAGGGCAAGTTCTACTGCAGACAGTGAATCAATATCAAGATCTTCTTTTAATTTGGCTTCTGGTTTAATTAAGTCGGCATCGACATGGATTGCGTTTACTAAGACATTTTTGATTTGTTCTAACATGTTTAATCTCCTTTGTTTCAATCGAAACATAACTGCAATTATACGAGCAATTGGCTATTTGTAAAGGTATTTGTGTGATATTTGTGTGAAATTGTGTGACATTGTCGTCATATTGATTGCACATCTCACATATTTTAACTACAATCTTCTCATGTCCAATATTATTCCTTACAACTTCGATTATCTACGTGAAAAGCTGCTTCCTTGGCAGCTCTTAGCGATCTTCGATGATATTCCTTCCACCAACAGCTACCTAAAGGAACATGCCTCTTCTTTGCAAAATAAGACGCTTGTCTTAGCAAACCAACAAAGCTCTGGAAGAGGTCGTTTCCAGCGTCAATTCAAATCCGATCGCGATAAAGGGATCTACTGCTCGTTCTTATTGAAGAATTATGACGCCAAGTTGCTCACTCAATTAAGTTTCGCATGCGCATTGGCACTTGCGATAAGCATGCATGACCTTTATTCACTTAAAACTCAAATCAAATGGCCCAATGATCTTTTAATCAAAGATAAGAAATTGGCGGGCATCTTGATTGAAAGTCTGCACACCGGTGAACACATGGACGTGGTCGTCGGCTTTGGTTTGAATGTGTACCATCAAAACTTTGACACCCTTAACGCGCTCTCGCTCGAAGATGTTTATCCGCAGGCGATCGATCGCAACACATTATTGATGCACTTCTTTAAAACCTTAGATCAATTGATGGTTTCAACGGATATAACCGTTCTTTATCGCACGTGGATGGTTCCCAGTGGTGAATCGTTGTACACAAGCATCGAAGGTATAAAAACCATGGTCAAGGTCATCGATATTCAAGAGAATGGAACTTTATTGGTAAGAATGCAAGATGGAACTGAACGCTCCCTTTTCAATGAAGAAATACAAATTCAATCAAACTTGTGAATATTTTAATTTATTCAGTATATTTTAAAGTCGTAATTCAATGTTTTGATTTAATTAAGAATTGTAAACGTTCTCATCATCATTAAGTGGTTACGTATCTGTAAGCTTCGTGATATAAAATTGTTGTGAAACATTTAACAAGGGGTGCGTTATGGGACTATTCGATCACGAGGCAAGACAGTTTAAATTTGATGTTTTAAGAGAAGTATCAATCAAGGCATTTGACGGAACACTCACAGAGAAATTCGATGATGAGATGGCCTACAAACTGATTCCTGGAATGACGGCTGATTTTCGGTGTTGCGTCTATAAGGAACGCGAAATCATTCGTCAACGGGTTCGTGTCGCCATGGGCAAATGCCCTACCGTAAAGAAAGACCAGAAAGTACGTCCTAAACAGATTGTGAAGGTTTTGGATGCGGCTTGTGATGGTTGTACCATACGGAGAATCCTGATTACGGATAACTGTCGCAAATGCATGGCTAAAAGCTGCCGTACGGCATGTAAGTTTGACGCCATAAGTTTTGGGGCGGATCGAGCCGTCATCGACTATAACAAATGTGTCGAATGTGGCGCTTGTGCCAAAGCCTGTCCGTTCAATGCGATCATTGATACGCCACGTCCATGCAAAGCATCGTGTGCCGTGGATGCGATCACCTATGATGAATACAACATCGCCGTTATCGATGAAGAAAAGTGCATCAATTGTGCCGCATGTCAATCCGCTTGTCCATTTGGAGCGATTGAAGATCAATCTTGGATCGTCAATGTCATCAACGACATTCGTGAAGGTAAGCCGACCGTTGCGATGATCGCACCTTCCATTCAAGGCCAGTTCGACAGCGCCAATCTTGATCAAATCAAAATGGGTATCAAGAAATTAGGTTTCGCCGAAGTTGTTGAAGTCGCAGTTGGGGCGGATGTGGTCGCTTGGTATGAGAAAGATGAACTCCGTGAAAAGATGGCAGAGAACGTTACGATGACGACATCCTGTTGCCCTGCTTTCGTCAATCTCGCACGCCAACATTACCCAGAGGTTTATCATAAAAATATGTCCACCATGGTATCTCCAATGGTCGCCATGGCACGTTACATTAAAAAGAAATATCCCGATTATTCGGTTGTATTCATTGGTCCATGTGTCGCCAAGAAGCAAGAAGGCATGGATGGACAGGAAGTCGATTATGTGTTGACCTATGAAGAGATCGCAGCCATGTTGGTCTCCCAACACATCTATCTCAGTGAGCTCAAAGCAGAAACCAATCTTGAAGCCAGCATCTTTGCCCGCAACTTCGCATTTGGTGGAGGTGTCTCCAAAGCCTTGGTACAAGCCATCAAGGAAGATGATAATTTTGCGTTCACAGGCCAATATGCCGATGGTATCCATGAATGCAAAAAAGCAATGATGATCATCAAAGCTGGACGCTATCCTGCAAACATCTGTGAGGGCATGTCGTGTAAGGGAGGTTGTGCCAACGGTCCAGCCGTCATTACCAACACACCGAAAGTCAAACAAAAAGTGGATAAAGAGAATGCGCCGCACCTATCACGGACCATCAAGCAGACGCTTGAACTCTATGACTTCAGCGATATCAATGTCCACCGTCATCACGAGAACACATAGTAAAAAAGCTGTAACCAATTTGTTAAAAGGTTACAGCTTTTTTTAGAAATCGAAATTATCTGGATCCGCACCGGTGCGGATATTTTGATTCAAGGCATCGATCCGTGCGATATCTTCGACATCGAGTTTGAAATCAAATACTTCAAAATTCTCTCGAATGCGCGCGGGTGTCACGGATTTTGGCAGGACAACGACGCCTTTATCGAGGTTCCAACGCAAGACGATTTGAGCGATGGATTTACTGTATTTCTTCGCAAGTTCCTGCAATACATCGATGTTGAAGACCTGCCCTTGCATCAAAGGGCTCCAGGCTTCCATTTGGACGCCTTCTTCCTTGAGATACGCCATCAATGGTGCTTGTGTCAAACGCGGTGAAAACTCGATCTGATCGACCATCGGCAGTATGCGAGCCGTCTTTTTTAAATCCTCAAGATGATGTTGGTGGTAATTGCTTACCCCAATCGCCTTGATCTTGCCTGCTTCATAGAGTTCTTCCATGGCACGCCAGCTGTCCGCATCTTTCGCTTTTGGCCAATGCAACAAATACAAATCCAAATAATCCGTTTGTAAATTCTCACATGAGACTTCAAATGCCTTCATCGTCTCGTCATAACCTCTGTGATCATTCCAACACTTTGTTGTGATGAAGAATTCAGCGCGTGGTATGCCACTCTCACGAATGGCTTGACCAACTTCTTTCTCATTCTTGTAGACCCAAGCGGTATCGATATGACGATATCCCACTTCAATCGCGGTCTTAACCGCATTGACGCAATCATCACCCTTGATTTTCCAAGTCCCAAAACCCAATGCCGGTATTTTTAAACCATTGCTTAATTTGAAATATTCCATGTGTCCTCCTCGATCAAACCTGTCATCTTGAATGCTTTTGCCAAACCATCCTCATTCACATGATCACTGATGATTTGTGCGACTTCCTTGAGCTGGGCTGTCGCATTGCCCATCGCTACACCCACTTCACAATACTTAAGCATGCTGAGATCGTTATTGCCATCCCCCATCGCAATGGTGTGTTCATGATCACAATCGTAATGATCCATAATCAATTGAATGCCTTTGACCTTATCGGTCCCCTTAATGGAGATTTCACCACTATTTTTACCGAAAATCGGAACAATCAAGTCAAACAGTTCATATTTATGTTCAAAACGCTCTTTTAGGGTTTCAAATGGATGTTCAGAACCAAGGAATGAAATCTTATTGACATCAGCGATAAACAAATCATCCACTGTTGTCATGTGATTCTTAAAATGGGACAAAGAAACAGTCACATCGGGATGTAGTCCATACTGTTCAGGAAAATCGACAATGTGTTGAAGCTGTGCCTCACAGCCATGACTCATATACAAGCCTGAGTTGGCTTCCGCATAGAAATTGATACCATGTTCATGGAAGTAAGCATAAAGCTCTTCCAGCTCTTCACGGGTGAAGGCTCGATCCAGCAAGGTCTTTCCTTCGGTGATGACATAGTTACCTCCGCATGCGATGATGCCATCAAAACCAATCTCCAAGATGAAGGGATAGATTTCAGGCATGGCACGACCCGTACACAGGAAGATTTTATGGCCATTCCTCTGAGCGAGCTTGATGGCTTTGATTGCAGATTCCGGGACGATGCCTTTGTCGGCAACCAAGGTCCCATCGATGTCTAAGAAAACAGTTTTCATGGTTATTGTTTTGCCATTTCTATATCTTTTAAGATGCGATTGAAGAGATAACCTTCACGAACACCATACAACGAGACCGCATAATCATCCGCATGGATGAGATTCATGATCTCATCGATGATGATCGCACCCGGTATGACCGTTGTCATTCGATCGGGAATCGCCTTGAGAATCAAACGTGTTTCAATGTCGCGCTGATCCATATTGAAATTTGCGAGTTCAGAAACCCTCTTTTTACTTAAATGAATGTCGTAGATGGATGTGTTGATATCGTACTTTGCCTGATGTAGACGCATGATGGCTCGTGCAGATCCACCGATTCCAATGACATTCTTTACGTTCAACTGACTCAACCAAACAAGTGAATCCAAATGATTCTGAACATCCAAACGAATCAGAAATTGCTCAGATTCCGTCGGCATGACATTATGGACATGTTGGATAAAAAGATTGAGGCTTCCCATCGGTAACGACCCCATAAAAACAGCTTTATTGTTTTTAAAATAAGTGATCTCCGTCGATGCTCCTCCGATATCCACGCTTAAACCTTCCAAAGGCAAGCTGACATTGCGGCGCATACCTTCAAATCCAAAGAGACTTTCTTCATCGCCATTGAGCAGATCGATCACATGTTCAATCTCATTTTCAATATAGGACACCGCATCATCGGAATTTTTGATGTTGCGAAGCGAAGCCGTCGCAAAGATGTGCAGATGATCCGTGTCATAGGCTCGTGCAATCACCATCAACTCTTTGACGGATGCGACGATGAAATCCAGACCTTCTTTGCTCATTTGCGCATGACGAACGAATTTGATGTTTCGAGTATGATGTTTGACGTTTTCCAGAACTTCCAAGCTTTGTCCATTCCATTGATAGACCACCAAACGAATGGTATTCGAACCTAAGTCAATGACCCCAAGACGCATATTGTATCTCCTTGTGCTTAATTATAATGCCTGTATCCAAGTAGAGCGGTAAAGATATTTTAACATTATTTTTTGAAAACACTAAACAATATGCAGAG
>DHGC01000045.1 GCA_002402585.1 Erysipelotrichaceae bacterium UBA4808
ATTTAGATGGCATTTAGGTTAAAGTCCTTATTTGCCGAATAACACCTTACGATTTAAAAAAAGGCATAATAAGATCTTTAGTAATGAAAAGGAGATGTATGGGAAGGAAAGCTAATCGTAGCGTCAAATGGATTGGAATATCCTCATTTATTGGATATTTCGTTGGGACAACGCTATTCGTATTGATTGGAGGAAAGGGTGAATTTGATCGTGCTCTTTTTGGCTTAGGTGGAGCGATGAGTCTAGCTTTGGTGGTGGGACTATTGATTCATTTTCGCAACCCGGGATTGAATTTAAAGATCAACCAAATAAAAGAGGATGAACGTTTACAATGGATCAATGCTAAATCAACGTCAATGACTCTGTATATTATGTATGGACTATTACTCGTGATTTCAATTGTTGGCATTTATATGGATAATCTTTGGATCCATTACGGTGCTGTTGGCATCTTTTTGCTTATTTATGTTGTGAATACCTTGATCAAGCTGATTTATGAGCGAAAATTGTAAGTTTGAGTTGAAATGGAGCTTTTGTGAATATAAATATTTACGTTGCAGACGTAACATAAGCTTAAGCATCAATGATCAATCGAAATGGAGACTGCTGATGAAAAATGTTGTGATTACAGGAAGTACACGTGGAATTGGCTTAGCAATGGCGGTCGAGTTTTTTAAAGCAGGCTACAATGTCACGCTATCGGGTCGTGGTGGACAACTCAATGACACATTGATGAATAGTATAAGCTCCTACAAGGAGAACATTATTTATGTTCAATGCAATGTCCAATCCAAGGATAGCATTCAAAAGCTTTAGGATGAATCGATTAAACGTTGGGGTCACGTGGATATTTGGATCAACAATGCTGGCCAGAATACAGCACATGTCAACTCATGGGAAACGATTGAGGCTGAGACAATCGCGGTCATTCAAACCAATTTGACTGGGATGATCTTTGGTTCTCAGATTGCTTCAGTGGGGATGTTGAAACAGGGTTTTGGTGCGATCTACAGCATGGAGGGACTTGGATCGAATAATATGATTCAAGTTAAAACAATCCACTATGGCACCACGAAACATGCCTTAACCTATTATATGAAAGGTCTGGCAAAAGAATTAAAAGGAACGGGTGTCATTGCCGGACGTTTATCACCCGGTATGATGCTTACGGATTTCATTACCAAGAACCAAGATGGAAGTCCATCCGAAGTGATCGCAAACAAGAGCTTCATCAAGATCTTCAATATCTTGGCAGATACACCAGATATGGTTGCGAAATTCTTTGTTCCGCGCATATTGAGTAACACAAAAAACAATGTTCAAATCGCTTGGCTGACAAATGGTAAGACGATGTGGCGCTTCATGACCGCTGGACTACGCAAAGATCGCTTGCTTAAATAGTTGGAAATTACGTATAAAAATCGAAAGAGAGAATGATCACATATGAACAGAAGAATGATTGAATCGCTGATTGGTGGTGCATTGTTAGGCATTGTTTGTGTTATCGGTGCGTCGATTCGGTCGGGTTTTACAGCCGATTCCATTTTTGTGTTTGCGCTTTGGTTCAATCGTCTCATCATCGGTTTGGTGATTGGAGCTCCATGGCCAAAAACCAACAAATCAAGGGCTTTGATTCGTGGAGGTATTTTAGGACTTTTGGTATCCTTTGCCTTTTATAGTGCTACGAGCTTTGTGGATCCTGTAAGTTTTGGGGCTGGGATTGTTTATGGTGTGATTCTAGAAGCATGGTTTAATCGAAAAAAGGTTTAGTAGTATTACGTAAATGCGCAATTTCAAGGGGGATTGTAAACATATGAATTACTTTTTAGTTGATTATGAGAATGTTAAGACACATGGTTTAGATGGTATTTCAAAGCTGAATGATAATGATATAGTTTGCATTTTTTATAGTGATAACGCAGATACATTATCCTTTGGTCTACATCGAAGGCTCAACGAATCAAAGGCTAGCATTCTTTATCAAAAAGTTGAGGTAGGTAGCAAAAACGCTCTAGATTTTCAATTAGCTTCTTATTTAGGTTATATTATTCATGAGAATTTAGATAAGTCGTATAAATATTATCTTGTATCTAAGGATAATGGTTTTTCTAGTTTAATTGGTTATTGGGCCAAACGTAAAATAGATATTTCGATGGTTATTGATGTTTCTGGAAGAAATGAAAAACTAGAATTAATGGAATTAAAATCGCAGGTTGAGAAAGTCATCAATGAAAAGGATTTACTGGAACAGGTTGTCAAAGTCATCCAACAATATAAAACCAAACAAGGAATCAATTCAGCATTAATGAAACAGTTTCCAAGTAAAGATAATAAGAAATCTAGTGAAATATACAATGCTATAAAACCAATTCTGTCTGATAAAAAGGGTTGATTATTCCAAACTAAGCGAAATGCATGATTAGAATAATTCATGAGAGAGATTGATATGGATGAGATAATTATTAGTGTAGCATTGCATCAAGATAAGAATCTCATCGCCCTGTGAGGTTTGAACTGTTCATTATGCGTTGCCTATCAATTTAGAGAACACGATATCAATAAACATGGATTTCATCGAGGATATTGTCCTGGCTGTATTCCGCGTGATAAGAACTGCATGCATATGGCAGATGCTTGTGAGAAACTGGAAACGGTTCTATACGCTTCTGTATTGCGTGTGAAGATTACCCATGCAAACGGCTTAAAGGTTTGGATAAACGTTATCAAACAAAATACCACATGAGCATGATTGAAAGCTTAGATTACATTAAAGCAAATAGGATAGAACAGTTTCTAAATAGAGAAACAGAGAAATGGGCATGTCCAAAGTGTGGTGGANNCTTGATTATAAGAAGATATACAAAGAACTCTATCAATCCAAAAACAAGCCCTCACTCATCGAAGTGCCTGGGATGTCCTATATCATCCAAACACATCTTCTGAATACAAAGAAGCGGTCGAGTCGTTGTATAATTTGTCCAACTCAATCATCGAACGCGGTGTGCATGCGGATCTACTGAAATTGAAGGGTTAGTATATAGAACGCTATGAAACACAGTTTAAATGCGATGAAGCATCTGAAATAAAATCATAATTATAATGTCTTCTGCTGGAATCAACTATAATGAAATAAACAGTAGCTTAAGTATCCCATTTTGAATGACTTAGCATTTAAGGAGGACGCTAATGGATAATGATAACATCAACTTTTTTATGAACACTTTACCCAACGATCGTAAAGACGCAATCACCAAACTTCATAATACAATCATGACCAATCTTCCAAAAGGCTTTGAAGTTCAAGCATCGAAGGACATGCTTAATTATGTCGTTCCATTGTCACGCTATCCAAAAGGCTACCATGCCACAAAGGGTGGACCCTTACCGTTCATTTCGTTGGCTTCACAAAAAAACCACATCGCACTCTATCACATGGGTCTATATGGAAGTCCAGAACTTTTGAAATGGTTTGAAGAAGCCTATGAACAGGAAGGAACAACGCAATTGGATATGGGGAAAAGCTGTATCCGTTTCAAGCATTTAAATCAGATTCCCTTTGATTTGATTGGAACACTCTGTCAAAAAATCAGTGTGGATGATTACATTGCTCAATACGAAGCTGTCTTTAATCGATAACATGAAGGAAAGCTATGTTTTTGACGCGATTATCCATAAGGTTCAAGATGTGGATGGAGCTTACGTGATCTTTCCTTATGACGTTCGTAAAGAGTTTGGCAAAGGACGCATCAAGGTTCATGCGACCTTTGATGGAGTTCCTTATGACGGAAGCATCGTGAATATGGGCTTAAAACATGAGGATGGCAGCATCTGTTACATTATTGGTATCACAAAAGATATGCGCAAACGATTGGATAAGAAGCCTGGTGATACCGTAATGGTCACGATGAGTGTCCGAGACCAAGGATAACCTAAGTGTTATCAGAAAGGAATATTCATGAAGAATCTAAATCAAACACAAATTGATGAACTCATTCATACCCTTCAGAATCGTTTTCTTAATAACATGCATCGACATGCGCATATGGACTGGCAGAATATCGTTGAAAAGCTAGAAGCCAATCCATCCAAGCTCAAGGCCCTTTATGCCATGGAAGAAAGTGGTGGTGAAGTGGATGTCGTAGCGTATGATCCAACAAGTGATATTTACACATTCATGGATTGTTCGAAAGAAACCCCAAAAGGTAGATTCAGTTTATGTTATGATCCAGAAGCTTTGGCCTCACGTAAAGCGAATAAACCGAGTGGAAGTGCGATTGGAATGGCAAATGAGATGGGGGTTGAACTCTTGAATGAGACACAATATCGCTACCTTCAAAGCTTGGGTGAATTTGACACCAAGACATCCTCTTGGATCAAGACGCCAGACGCTATCCGTAAATTGGGTGGAGCGCTCTTCTGTGATCGTCGCTACGATACGGTCTTCACTTATCACAATGGGGTGGAGTCTTATTATGGTGTACGAGGTTTTAGAGCCTTCATAAACATTTGAATATTTCAATCACAATGCAAAAATAAAAGGTATAAAGTATTCAAAGAGGAGAAAACAGATGACATTATCAAAAGCGATGCAAGTCTATCATGATGCACTCAATAAAGGTGATATCCAGAGGGCCTATCGTAGCATATTGGGTTTCATGTCTGAATTGCGGACTGAACTTGAGCAGAAATACCCAGACTATGTCTTCAGTCAAGTCTATCCAGGATACATGGACATGAGTTATTTTGCGATCACACCCATGGAATTGAGGACAGTTAAACTGAAAGTCGCCTTGGTCTATCTTCATGAAGCCAATCGTTTTGAATTGTGGTTATCCGCAAACAATCGTAATCTTCAGAAAAAGTGGATCGATGTGTTGAGCCAAAGCGGGGATATGCAATATCGTGTGTCAGAAGTGGGTGTAGGCATTGATTCAATTGTAGAGTACATTGTGCACGTTCAACCGAATTTTGATGCCAGAGCTGCCTTAAAACAGTCGCTGGAGATGAATACATTACGTTTCATCAAAGATATGGAAACACGCATACTCGATGTGCAAAAGGAGAATGAACATGCGTAACGAAGTATCCTGTGGCATCATTGCCTATTATAAACATGAAGACGGGCTCAAATTCCTGGTGCTTAAACATGGCGAAGGGCATTGGGCATTTGCCAAGGGACATGTGGAGGGTAAGGAGACGGAGATGGAAACTGCGATGCGTGAGCTTCGTGAGGAAACCGGTTTGATGATCGAACCCGATCCCAATCTACGCTTGGTGACCAACTATGAACCCAAACCCGGTGTGAGCAAAGATGTGGTTTATTTTTGTGGCGAAGCAAAGGATATGAATTTGAAGCTACAAGCTGAAGAAATCAGTGAAGGACAATGGTTGTTGTTTGATGAGGCAAGTGCCTTAATCACCTATCCATCGGATAAAGCGTTATTGGAAGAAGTCTATGCCTATGTGCTTAGCCTTTGATGTGCGTTGAGCATGAATGAAGCCAAGTTACTAAAAAGCTTAAATCGTCTTGATTCGTTCTTAAATTACGCGAAGCGCTCGCTTGAGGAAGATCAACGCATCCATGGTATCGCATGTCAAGATGAAACCTTAAAAGATGTGTCATTAAAGCATCTCGATGTCCATCAAAGTCGTTTCATGTCTATCCAATTCGACCATTGTGACTTTGAAAAAGCAAGTTTTGTGGATTGTATCTTTGAACGTTGTGATCTATCGAACTCCAAGTTCAAAGCAGCATACTTTGAACGCTGTGCTTTCATCGAATGCAAAGCGATTGGATGTGATCTCTCCAGCTCAAGCATGAAACACATCCATTATCGTGAATCGAACTTGAAATACACTTTCTTTGAGCAAAGCCATGTCGAATATTCACGTTTCGATCACTGTGAACTAACAGAAGCTTCCTTTGCCGGCGTCATCTTCAAACAAATGGAGATGCTTGAATCCCGTTTCATCCGCAACAACTTCTTTAAAACCTCACTTAAGCAAATCGATTTCACAAGCTGTGATTTTATCGCACCTGTGGTGTCGGATCAACAGACTGAATTGAAGGGCATCATCGTCAATTCAATGCAAGCATTGGATCTGGTGTCCTTATGGGGCATCACAATCAAGGAATAAACAAAGCTCTCAAGAACTTTTTTATTGTAAAAGATAAAAATATATTGTAAAACGATAAATAATATGCTAATATCGATAACGAAGAGAGGTTTATCATGAAAAAAGAAACATTCTTGCTTAAGTTGGCGATCATTGCACTGACAGTGCCTATCCTAGCGATTTGCATTTATCTTGTGCCACGTTTAGCAACGGGGATCACAGAAAAATATCCTGCACTTGCTGTCTTTAAAATACCTTTCATTATAGCGGTGTATGCGACAGCAGTCGCTTTCTTCTCCATCCTTTACCAAGCCTTCCGTATCCTTGCCTTGATTGAAGCAAACCAAGCGTTCTCCATCCACTCACGGGTTGCGATTCAACGCATCAAGTTGGGGGCTATGAGTATCGCTGTCATCTATGCGATGACCCTGCCGTTGTTTTATTATGTAGCGGATCATGAAGATGCGCCAGGTATCCTGGTCATTGGATTGATTTTGATTTTCGCAGCACTTGTTGTGGCGGCATTTGCGGGTGTCCTCCAAAAGCTTGTGAACAATGCCTTGGAAATCAAATCCGAAATGGATCTGACGGTGTGAGTATGGCAATGATCATCAATATCGACGTCATGTTGGCGAAACGCAAGATGAGTGTGACAGAACTCTCTGAACGTATCGGTATCACCATGGCCAATTTATCCATCTTAAAAAATGGAAAAGCAAAAGCAGTTCGTTTCTCCACCCTTGAGGCCATCTGTGAAGCCTTGGATTGCCAACCGGGTGATCTCTTGGAATATCGCAAAGGTGATTAGCATGGAAACGACGCAAAACAAGATCCTGGAATGGATCGATGATCCCAAAGCGCTAGAAAGCTACTTCCGTAAGGATGAACCACATTTTCGAAAATCTTTTAAGGAAGCGTTTGAAGCACAGCCTGATGCGTTGATCTTAATGATTTGGAATGAGCGTTTAAGTGATAATGAAATAAATAAGATTAACATCTTTGATCGCTCCTTTATCATCATGGCAGTGTTGGGTATCCTATCGGCACTGACGATGCGTTTGATGGTTTATTTGGTCGATGATTTCACCATCGCACCCATCAACGTCCTCTTTGCAATTCTACCGTTTATGAGTCTGTATCTGATCTTGACGCAAAGCATCTCAAAACGTTTGAAAATGATTATCTTAGGCTCCTTGATCACATTGATGATTTACTTCAATCTACTTCCGAATAAAATCAGCGATGTGACAATTCTGACCTATCTTCATCTTCCCGTTGTCTTGTGGTTGTTGTGGGGGATGAGTCATATGGGTGATCGTTTTAAAGAACTAAGTTCACGTTTAAACTTTCTTAAGTTCAATGGTGAATTTCTTGTCCTCTATATCCTTTTCGCTCTAGCAGGAATGGCATTGGCAGGCATCACCATGATGTTATTTGGTTTATTGGGCATGGACATCAGTGAGTTGTATTTTGAGAATATCGTGGTCATGGGCGTTGCGGGTCTAGCGCTTGTCGCCAGTCATGTGGTTCAACGTTATGGAAAATTGACACAGTCGATTGCGCCTTTGTTGGCTAAGGTCTTCAGCCCATTGGTTTTACTTACCTTGATCATCTATTTGATTGCGATGTTGGTTCTCGGGAAGAATCCATTTGTCGATCGTGACTTCTTGATAAGTTTCAATGTGATTCTTGTTTTGGTACTTGCGATAACGATTTACTTGATTACGGAGCGGAGTTCTAAACAAGAACCTCAGTTTATGGATGCATTGAACTTCAGTTTGATCGTATGTGCCTTGATCATCAATATCGTGGCACTTGTCGCAATGGCTTTCCGTTTGACATCATTTGGTATCACACCCAATCGTCTGACCAGTCTTGTCATCAATATTCTCGTTATGATGCATTTAAGCAAAATCGGATATACCAGTTTAAGATTTTTACGTAGGAAGGGAAGTGTCTTGAGCATTCAAACTGCTGTGACGTCGTGGTTTCACGTATATGGCATTTGGGCAATGATTGTCATCCTCGTGTTTCCATTTATATTTTAATCAAAGAATGTCATTTGACATTCTTTTCGATTAAGGAGGGGATATGATACAATAATTCGGTAATGCATCCGCATTTTGGAGAACTCATGAAACATAATTTAAAGAAACCAAGTCCTTCCATGGACCAATGGTTAAGTGAAGCGAAAGCCGATTCACAATCGAGTCAAGTAGGCATGTATTTATTCCATAATGGTGTGGTACGAATCACCCCAAAGGCGCAAGTTCGTCAAGGTTTAAATGATGGGACGAAGGTCGTCAAGATGGAGTTTGGATACGATGAAGCTAAAGTTGAAAATGTCATTGAAGAAACAATGAACTTAGATGGCATCGTTTATGTTCGTGTCTGGTTGAATGAAGGTATCTTGGAAGTGGGGGATGATATTATGTTTGTATTGATTGGTGGCGATATTCGTCCGCATGTGATTGATGCTTTGCAATATTGTGTGGGTCGTATCAAAAATGAGTGTGTCACTGAGATTGAACAACGTGATTAAGTCTTTCGAGAAATCTGTGCAATGAAACCGTGGTATTTTTGGTTGATTAGCTTATTGATCCTTGTGGTTATGTTTCTATACGACCAAAATAATCGGATCCAAGTGAGCAGACATCACGTAAAGGATGCGAAAATTCCTAGCGCGTTTAATGGATTTAAAATCCTTCACATATCAGACCTGCATAATAAAAGCTTTGGTAAGAACCAAAGCGTTTTACTAAGGATCATATTCAAGCTCAATCCTGATATCATTTTGATCACAGGTGATCTGATCGATCGTAGACGAACAGATTTTAAACCGGTGCTTCATTTATTGGAGGGTATAAGTCAATATCCTGTGTATTTCGCCCCAGGCAATCATGAGGCATGGTCAAAACAGTATGTTCAACTTCGTGAACTGCTTTTAAGTAAAGCTGTCCTTCTTTTAGAGAATGAGTGTCAAACCCTATTGAGAGATGAACAAAGCATCACGCTTTATGGACTTAAAGACCCTGGTTTCTACAAGCAAAGGGATGCAATAACAAGCAGTCGTTTGATCCTACAAGCAACACTTGATAAATGGAAGCCACAGGCTTTCTCTGTTCTTTTGAGTCATCGTCCTGAGTATTTTGATTTATATACAGAGCATCACATGGACATCACATTTAGTGGGCATGCGCATGGTGGACAGATTCGTTTTCCATTCATTGGTGCGATCATGGCGCCCCACCAAGGGTTCTTTCCAAAGTACAGTGCAGGTATGTATCAAATGAATATGTCTAAACTATTTTTAAGCCGTGGTTTGGGGAATAGTTTGTTCCCATTTCGCATATTCAATCATCCTGAATTGATATTTGTGACCCTTGAAAACTATCAACTTTGTGATGATTAAATGAAATCGATAATATGTTCATTTTTCTGAATGATTTATGGTAATATGTAATCACAAATAGCATATACACTAAAATAAAATGAGCAAATGTGGGTTTAAAGCAAAATACTATCGGTATATCTTTGAGCATAGTTTAGATGCGATTCTTTTGACGCGTCCAAATGGCTCAATCATCAAAGCGAACTCTGCAGCTTGTGAGATGTTGGGACGAAGTGAAGAAGAACTCATACGAGTCGGACGCGAACTGGTTGTGGACATGAATGATCCAAAACTGCGGACTGCGTTAACGGAACGTGAACTTGTAGGACAAGTCATGACGGAACTCAATTTTATTCGAAACGATGGGATGATTTTCCCGACATTTTTGACCTCAGCTCTTTTTAAAGATGATGAAGGTGAACTGATTTCAGTCATGATCATTCGTGACATCAGTCGTGAGAAAGAACATCTTCAACTGATTGAAGAATTAAAGCGCAAAGCAGAAGAAGATGCGATGCACGATTATCTTACAAACACCTTGAATCGTCGTGGTTTCGACCGCTTGTTTATGGGTGAGATCACACGGAGCATCCGGTTTGATTTTGGCTTTTGCTTGGCTATCATCGATGTGGACCTATTCAAGATGACCAATGATCGCTACGGTCACTATGTGGGAGATGTGGTCTTGATCGAAATCGCACGGATTCTTTTATCCACAACACGTCCCTATGATATTTTGGGGCGCTATGGTGGGGATGAATTCATTCTCTGTCTGCCCAATACATCTGAGCCTGATGGATTGATGATACTTGAGCGTTTACGGCATGAGATTGAAGATAATGTCATTTATGTGGATGATCATACACTTCGCTCAAGTGTCAGTATTGGTTTCTGTCACTTTGATAAAGACGTTGTTAAGCGAAATCGCTATGATGATTTTATCCAGTGTGCCGACCAATATATGTACAAAGCCAAACAGCTTCGCAATACGGTTTATCACAGGGAACTTCGCAACGATTGAGAAGTCCTTTTCATTTGGTTATACTAAGGTTGTGCAAAAGAAGCTCAAGCGTACACTATTAAGAATCGCAAGACTCTTTAATGAATCAAATATTACGTGGGGCATTGGGGGTTCAGCCTTATTGGATCTGCAGCGCATTCCTGTCGAAGTCCATGATTTGGATATCATGGTGCGTCAGGTAGACTTTATGCGAGCATACCAAATTCTTGATAATTTAGGTGTTGAACATCCTAAACAAGCTCATTTTAAATTCAGAACACAGTTGTTTAGAACATACGAAATCGAAACCTGTCAGGTGGACTTGATGTCAGGCATGACTATATTGTGGCATGATCAGTGGCATGAATTTATTTTTACGAAAGACCATATTGGTCAAGTTCTAGAAGTCGATGGCGTAGTACTTTTCCTAATGAAACTTGATGACTGGTACCAACTCTATCATTGGTTGGATCGACCAGAGAAAATTAGAATTTTAGAAGAATATGCACATAAAGTGGGTTTGGACTTAAGCCAACCCTACTTGGAAAGTTAGGTCCTTATGCGTACGATTTGTGTGACAGGCGGAGCCCAGGGAATTGGTCGATCCATTGTGGAACGTTTCTTAAGTATGGGTGATCGGGTCATCTTCTGTGATCGAAATCCTTTTATGGGTGAACAACTCATCAAAACATTGAATCATCCTGAACTGCATTTCCTGCAGGTCGATCTCAGTCACTATGATGAAGTTCAACGCATGTTTGAAATAATCCAATCCCGTTTTGGGAACTTGGATGTATTGATTAACAACGCAGCTTTGCAGGTTGAAGCATGTTTTGAAGACCTTGATGTCCAAGATTGGCAAAACGTCATCAACACCAACATCAATGGGACGTTTTATTGTATCAAAGAAGCCAATAAGATCATGAAAACGGGTTCCATCGTTAATATCTCCAGTCTTTACAGCCATAAGGTGCGTCTAAATAAATTCAGCTACGATGCGTCCAAAGCAGCCATTCAGCGCATGAGTGAAGAATTCGCACTGGCTTTAGCACCAGCCATCCGTGTCAATACAATTGAACCTGGAGCGGTGGATACACCGATGAATCAAATCTTTACCCAAGCAGAGGTACGCGAAGCTGTGCTGAAACGCATTCCTTTGGGACGTATTGGTACAGGGGATGATGTCGCCAAAGCTGTGGTGTTCTTATGCAGTGAAGAAGCGGACTATATTACAGGAAGCACCTTAAAGGTCGATGGAGGCAGAGGTTTGTTATGAAAATGGTCTTACATGTATCGAACACGGAACAATGGCCGACGGCATTTGCAAATGTGCGGAACTTCATTCAAGGCATCAGCGGTGCAAAAGAAGTCGTCGTATTGGTCAATGGGGCCGTTGTGAAAGACTTGGTCACACCATCATTTTTAGCACTGTATCATGAACAGGATACCTACGATTTCAAATTTCAAGTGTGTTCGAATGCCTTGAAAACAAATAATATCGATCTGCAANNGAGTCGTCCAATTGACACTCTTACAGAATCAAGGCTTCGCTTATGTCAAACCATGAGTAGAATCAAGCAGTTTTTATTCATAACACTTGTTCTCTTAAGTGCTTGTACAAAAGTTGAACTCAGCATTGAGAAGGATCAAGCATATTCTGCCAAAAGTGAGGTTGCGTTATATATCCATACCTATGATGAACTGCCCCCAAATTATCTAACGAAAGATGAAGCGTATGCTTTGGGATGGGATGCGGAGAAGGGGAATCTCTGGGATGTGAGTGACAAGATGTCGATTGGCGGTGATCGTTTCTATAATCGTGAAGGTTCACTTCCTGAAAACAAGCGCTACCATGAATGTGACATTGATTATCAAGGCGGGTATCGAGGTGCAAAACGTCTCGTGTATTCGGATGATGGTTGGATCTACTATACAGCTGATCATTATGACAGCTTCGAATTGTTATACGAAGGAGCGAAATGAAACATAAGATCCGCCTGAATGGCAAACACATGTTGGATAAGCATAGTGCACTGGACCATCTTTCCAAACGTTTTGATTTGATGCATCCAGTCCATAATCTGGATGCACTTTGGGATGAGTTGAGCACCTTGCATCGCATCCAAAAAATCACTTTGATCCATGTGAAAGAGCTCTATGCGTATGATGATGGACAAAAGGTTCTGAAGCTGTTGATTGATTATGTTCATATGAAAGAAGTAACATTTGAGATAAAATAGCCATAATATCTGAGCATATGTCTTATGTCAAAAAAAATAAAATTGATTAAGAGGATTAAGTTTAAAATTCATACTTAAAGTGATATTCTATTCTCTAAGTGAAAGTAAGAATTATTATCTATGAAAAAAACAAATAATCTTAGTCTTAGAAAGCAATTTGCATTACAAGAGATTCTTTCGGATGTCAGTTCAAATTTTGTGGCCTTCGATGAGAAGAATGCAAAGCAAAGTATAATAGATGCATTAGAACGTCTAGGTCAGTTTGTACATGCGGATCGCGTCTATGTTTTTGATTACGATTTCAAGGCCAATGTCTGTAACAATACCTACGAATGGTGTCAAAAAGATATCGAACCCATGATCGATCTTTTACAAGCGGTTCCTTTAAATGACATCCAAGACTGGGTCAGCAAGCACCTCAAAGGAGAGTCCTTGTATTATCCCGATGTCATGGCTTTGGATCCTAGTGATGGTGTTCGACAGATTTTGGAACCGCAAGGTGTTTTAAGTTTGATTGCTGTTCCCATGATGATGGGGAAGAAGTGTTATGGATTCATCGGATTGGATTCAGTAAAAGAGAAGTATATCTACTCCGAGTTTGAACAAAAGATTCTATGGGACTTCTCGAAAATCCTAATGAATTTTATGCTTAGAATAGAAGCTGAAGATAAACTTATTGAATCACAGCTTCAGTTGCGTTCTGTTTTAGATGCACAAGAAGTTCTAATTTTCCGCTACACACCTGATTTTAAAGTCTCTTATATCAATCAAAAAGCGTTACAATATTTCAAGCGTGTTGAGTCAATGGTACTCAATCGACCAATCTTTGAGTTTATCAAGTTCGAAGAACATCTGCGTTTACCATCAACAAGCATTCAAACCGAATTCAATACTTGGATCAATGGACTAGCATATTGGATGCAATGGGAAATCATACCAATTTTCAGTAGTTCTAAACAATTGGTTGAAGTCCAATGCATTGGACGTGATATTTCACAAACCAAACGCATGTCCATGGAGTTGGAGAGTTTTCAAAAGCGTTATGAGTATGTCCTTGAAGCATCCGGTATTGGTGCATGGGAATGGAACATCCTAACTGAATCCATCACGATCGATAATCAACATGCTTTTCAACTTGGCTTTACAAAAGAAGAACTTTATCCTTTAAGCTTTGATAAATATGTTCAAATGATTCATCCGGATGATCAAACAAGATTCCAAGACTATTGTGCCAATCTGATTGAAGGTGTTATTGAGAGAATCGTGATTGAGTATCGCATCAAACACAAACTGGGACATTACATATGGATTAAGGATCAAGGGAAAGTCATGGCTTGGGCACAAGGCAAGTTTGCTCAATTGGTTTATGGGACATCACAAGATGTTACTGAAGAACACATCCGACAAGAGCAACTTCGTGTTATCAGTCAAGCCATCGATCAGAATGCGAATGCTTTGATCATAACGAAAGCCAATTCAGAAATCATTTATGTCAATCAAGCTTTTACTGCAATGATGGGTTATTCAGGAGATGAAGTCATTGGTAAAAGTTCATCAATATTAAATTCTGGATATCATGACCGAGCTTTCTATGACCAACTTTGGGCTACGATAAGTCAAGGCCAAACGTGGAAAGGTCGTTTCCGCAATCAAAGAAAGAACGGCGAATATTATTGGGAAGAAGCCGCAATTAACCCAGTTATCGATGAACATGGTCAGATTTCCTACTTTATTGCTAATAAATCTGATATCAGTGTGCGGCTTGAATTGGAACGAAAAATTGAAGTATTCAATGAAAAAGTCAGCAAATTGTTCAAGAATGTACCAGGTTTGGTATTCCAATTTCAAATGCGACCAGATGGTTCAACCTTCTTCCCATTGGTCAGTGAAGGAATCTCAGACTATGAAGTAACAGCGAATGATGTATTTGAAACCAGCGACCGTTTATATCAGTACATCTTTTCAGAGGATCTTAGAATTTTCAAAGAGTCTTTAATCATTTCGGCTGATCAACTGACCCCTTTTGAATTGAAGTTTAGAATCATGCTTCCAAAGAAAGGGTTGCGATGGGTCAGCGGTTATGCCAATCCAGAGCGTTTGGAAGATGGATCAACACTTTGGCATGGATATCTTCAAGACATTACAGACCAAATTCTTCGTGACAAAGCACTAAAGGTTATTGAAGAATCACTAAATTTAGCCATCGAAGCCACCAATGCAGGTGTTTGGGACTATGACATGGTTACAGGCAGCGTTCAATATAACGAACAGTGGAAGATAATGTTGGGCTATGCAGGTGATGAGGTTGAAGCAAATTTTGATGGATGGCGTAAATTATGGCATCCAGACGATGTGAATAAAATTGAAAATGCAATCGATGCCTACCTTAATAAAGATAACAATAATTATGAAGTCATCCATCGACTGAGACATAAAAATGGAGAGTATCGTTGGATCATGACACGTGGTCGCATCATTTATGATGATCAGGATAAGCCATTTCGTTGGATTGGAACCAATATCGATATCACTGAACGAATGGAAATTGAAACCATTCTTGAGGAGAACAATCGTCAACTATTACACGCTCGAATAGAAGCGGAAAGTGCCAATAAACTTAAAACATTCTTTTTAGCGAATATATCGCATGAGATACGTACACCAATGAATGCGATTCTAGCATATTCCTATCTACTTAGTAAAGATGAACTCAGTTCAAGCCAAAAAGCAAAATTGAACAACATCATTCGTAGTGGTGAACATCTCATGAAACTCATTACGGACATTTTAGACATGTCCATCATCGAATCGGGTAAGCAAAAACTAAACGTGGAAACCTTTGACTTGCATTCCATGATTGAAGATGTTCAGAGCATTCTAGCGCACCAAGCTCAAAACAAGCATCTGGATTTCATCTTTACACACAATGTCCCACAAGGTATGTTCGTTCAAGGGGATGTGTCGAAATTGCGACAAATTCTCATCAATCTGGGCAATAATGCGATCAAATTCACTGAGCAAGGCAAGGTGGGAATCAATTTCGAACAGAAGCATTTGGATGCAAAGATATCATTGATTAAAATCTGTGTCACGGATTCTGGACCAGGAATTTCGAGTCATGACTTACAAGAAATCTTTAAACCCTTCGTACATAAAACCTATCGTGAAAAGGTGGAAGGTACTGGATTAGGCTTGGCAATCACTAAGAACTATTTAGACATGATGGAAGGTCAGATTCAAGTGGAAAATAATCCTGAGGGTGGAGCCAACTTTTGTGTTGAGCTCAAGCTAAAGCACATGGATCCTCAAAATGAGGTAGAGATGAATTCTCAACAATTCATTCTAAATTTAAGTGAAGAACAACACAACGACCAATTGCGCACATTACATCAGAGTGTTGAAGATTGGTCAGGATTTGAAGAAGTGATTCTTAGTGGAGATATCGTTGGAATGCAAACATTTTTAAATCCATTTAAGGAAAAACATCCGGAAGCTGTCCAACAATGTGAAGTTTGGATCCATGATTTTGAGTACGAGAAACTATTGAGGTGGATTTATGATGGTGAATGAAAAAGCTACAATCATGATTGTGGATGATACGGCAGATAATTTAAGACTTCTAAGTGAGATTCTCAATCTATCCGAGTTTCGTGTTCTCGCATTTAAAAAAGGTCAAATGGCCCTGGATGCGATTCTTCTTGATAAACCGGATCTTATTCTACTGGATATCATGATGCCTGAAATCGATGGTTATGACTTCTGTCAACGTTTGAAAATCAGTCCCGTGACGAAGGAAATTCCTATCATCTTCATTAGTGCTCTGAGTGGTGTTGATGATAAGGTTAAAGCCTTTGGTTTGGGAGGTGTCGATTATATTACGAAACCCTTTCAAGCAGAAGAAGTCTTGGCACGGGTTAAAACGCATATCAAGCTTCACAAGCTTCAAGCTCAGCTTGAGGATTACAATCGTCATTTAGAAGGTAAGATTGATGAAAGAGCCAAAGAACTACTCAATGCACAGCGTGCTTTAGGTTTGGCGTTGGCAAAGTTGACTGAATTAAGAGATTATGAGACAGGTCAACATATCGAACGTGTTCAAAACCTATGTCAAGTATTAGCTTGTTATACCTATCAAGCTGGATATTATCAATCGATTTTAACAGAAGACTTCATTCGAGACTTATTTTATGCCTCGGCCTTGCATGATATTGGCAAGGTAGGCATTCCAGATGATATCTTATTAAAGCCAGGCAAGTTGGATGTGATGGAATTTGCCATTATCAAGAAGCATGTCGATATTGGAGCGCAAACTCTTGAAGATGTGATGAAGTACCATACTAATAATTCGATTTTAAATATGGGTGTAGATGTGATCAAGTATCACCATGAGAAATGGAATGGTAAAGGTTACAACCTTGGCTTAAGCGGAGAAAACATTCCTTTATCAGCACGCATCATGGCTTTGATCGACGTCTATGATGCACTTCGCTCTAAACGGCCTTACAAAGAAGCTTGGACACACTTAGAGGCTTGCAAACTGGTTGAAAGTGAAAAGGGTCAACACTTTGATCCGATACTTGTTGAAGTGTTTTTAAATAATCATGTGGAATTTGATCATATCTTTACACAAATAAAATAGCTTCACACTCCTGACTCAAAGATTGATTTAATTAGGTACATTGTGCCTAATGATTTAAAAAATAAGCCATCATTTTTCATACCTTTTTCTAAAATCGAAAAATACACTACACGAATGACAGTATTATTAGCAGAAAAATATAAGGACCGAAACACTGAGTTTATTGAGTTACATGAAAATGTTGAGAAAAACGTTGGCCTTTATTCTGCCGGCTTGAAACTGGATTCTCCACTCTGAAAGTAAAAACTAAAGATTAAATAGAAGATTCGATTGTTCCTGACAGAGCATTCTTGGTTGAAGTCGATGTTGAAGAATTGAATTAGTTTGAACCATTCTTTTATTTGGAATTTGATTAAGAATTGTTTTGCTGGATATATATAATCAGAAATTCAAGAAAATATGTAATGACAAATAGGATGAATCTTGTTTTAGTACAGTAGTTAGATCTTGATTTTGTTGATAATATTTCATCTGATCACTTTAAAAAAATCAATTCAATTAAAGACCATCCTATTAATGCTAAGCATTCTCTCAAGTAGCAAAGTAATGAAAATTAATGATCTAAGATCAATACTTACGAGTATTTATAATAATAAAAATGATAATAGTTATTGCCATTCTATTATATTCATGAAATAATGAAAATTAGATTTGTAGTTGTAGATAAAAGTGTAAACTATTTGATTTCTTAAAAGCATTTTTTATCGAAATTGCGTACTTACTAATATTTGAATTTTACTATAGACATTGAAGATAAAGGCAAACAATGTGAAAACATTGGACGCAAAACTAAAGGGCCTTTAAAATGGTAGCCAGTTCCCGAGTAAATGTTTTTTGTTTACTCAAATAGCAATAATAACAGTTGTTATTTTGAAAGGATTATTATGAATCGTGATTTCTCTAAAATTGCAGATTTCCATTTGAACACATCGGATGTAATCACAAAAGTTGGTACTTGGGAATGGGACCTTCAAACAGGAAAAACCATATTTGATGATCATTGGGCAGCAATTATTGGTTATAAGCTTGAAGAGTTGCAACCAACAACGATCGAAGTATGGCAGAGATTAACGAATGTTGATGATCTGTACAAGTCTAATAGCGAGTTACAAAGGTATCTAAGCAATCAAACTCATATTTATGAATCGGAAGTCAGAATGCTACATAAAAGTGGAAAGTGGGTTTGGATTCTTGATCGTGGGAAAATAGTTGAATACGATCTAAGTGGTAACCCGCTCAAGATGGTAGGGAGCCATTATGATGTAACGACACGCAAACTACTAGAGGAAGTTACAAAAAGCGTTGAGTATAAAAAAATGCTAGAAAGCACACCGTTTCCAGTTTTAGTTATATGTTTAAAAAGTAGTCTAGTAAAATTCGCAAATAATCAAGCAAGGGAAGGAATCATTTTATATCAGAAAGCTGATGTAAAGTTAAAAGAACATTTTGTACATCCAAAACAAGCTGACTTGCTTTTAGAAACCTTAAAAAAGGATAAATCTATAATTAACTTTGAAGTCGAGCTTTACAACTCTAGACGTGAAGTATATTTGGCTTCGTTATCAGCGAATGTTTTAGAATATGAAGGTGAAAATTCAGCAATCATTCAAATAGAGGATATTTCAGAACGTAAAAGAAATGAAGAAAAGATCAGGAACATGTACCTTAATGATTCTCTGACAGGACTAAAGAATAAAGCTGCTCTACGACTTTTTGAAGAAAACATAAACGCAAACAATGATTTACCCAGCAGGTTTGCTGTCATCTACATAGATTTAGACGACTTTGGAAATTTAAGCCAGAAAATTGGATATTACTCAATTGACTCAATAATTGTTCAGATAGCACATAAAATTGAAGATTTGACTGGGCAAGATGGGACGGTATTTTATTATGCAGGAGATGAGTTTGTTATCGTACTTAAGAAAAGCGCGTTACCAGAGATTACGAAATACTTAGAACAGTTAAGAAGGTCCATTTCAAAACAATTCTTGATTGATAACAAGTCGTATGTTTTAACGGCCAGTATAGGTTTTGAAATAGTAGATAAGGATCAGTTTGGTAAAGATCTGTTACAAAATTCAAAAATAGCTCTCGGGGTTGCAAAGCAAAACAAGAACACTTATGTTCAGTTCACAAGTGAACTGGTACAACAACTTGATCGAGAATCAACATTAGAACAGGATTTGCGAACGTCAATAATAAACAATGAACTCGAGTTATATTATCAACCTATTTTCAATGTAGTAACTGGAAAAATTGATCAGGCTGAAGCGTTACTTCGCTGGAATCACCCTACCTTCGGAATGGTTACACCAATTGAATTTATCCCGATTGCAGAAAGAACGAAGTTGATATTACCAATTACAGATTGGGTTATCCATGAGACCTGTACTAAATTATCCAGTTGGGATGAGTCAAAGTTTGGACCATTATCTATAAGCATAAATCTCTCGTTTGTAACAATATTTGATCGTAGAGAAGAGTTATTTGAATATCTTAAGAATGAATTAGCTAAAAGCGGGATTAATCCAAAACGTCTAAAACTAGAGGTTACAGAGTCGAGTTTAGTTCAAGATAGCGTTGAGGTCATTAAGGTTTTTATAAGATTAAGAGAGCTTGGGTTGAGCCTAGCTCTAGATGATTTTGGGACAGGCTACTCGTCATTTGCGTATCTAAAAATGCTTCCACTTGATGTGGTTAAGATAGATCGATCACTAATAAATTCAATTGAAAATGATCAACGATCACTAAAAATTGTTGAAGCAATGATGGCTGTACTTCACGGATTAAATCTTGATGTGACAATTGAGGGCGTTGAAACATTAAAACAGTTTGAACTCCTAAGTGATTTCAATCCAGACAACATTCAAGGATACTTATTTTCAAAGCCGTTGAAATTGAAAGACTTCAAGCTTTATTATCATGCATCAAAAGATAGAGGTTCTCTTCCAGTAAATGTTAACTACTTTGAGGATCCAAGCCTGAAAGAACTATGGAAAAAAGAATGGAATTCTGGGAATAAAATCATTGATTATCAACATCAAGACCTCATGATTCAGCTAAGAGATTTAAGTAAATTAATTGAGTCTAATAAAATTGATTCAGTTCAGACAATTTCACAATTCGACAATCTTTTAATCAAAATTAGCAGGCATTTTAAAGATGAGACCGAAATACTTGAAGAATCTGGATATGAATATACAGGTGAGCACAAAGCTATTCATGGTAAGTTGCAAGAAAAACTAACAGAAGATTTTAAAAGTTTCAAATCGAAGAAAGTGAGTGCACAAGATTTCCTGAATTTTATTGAGATTAATCTCTTTAAACAGCATTTCTTAGAAGAGGACTCAAAATTCTTTAATTATGTTTCACAATTAAGCTCCAAATTTCCATTGAACTATGTTGAAACTAAATACTTAGAAGATAAGAAAGTGCATGACCATGGTATTGGTAAAAGAGAAGTATATGATGATACGATTAATAAATTACTTCTAAAAATCGCTTCAGAATTTATCAGAACAGACAAGTCCAATTATTCTTCATTAATAAATAAATCTCTTGAGTCAATTGGAATACAATTTAAAGCCGATCGAGCATATATCTTCAAATACAATTGGGCGGAATCCACGTGCTCAAATACATTTGAGTGGTGTGCACCAGACATTACTGCTCAAATCGATGAGCTTCAAAACATTTCATTAAGTAATATCTCAGAGTGGGTTAATGCACATGTAGTAGGCGAGACAATTTTTATTCCAGATGTTCAACGACTTGATCAAGATTCACAAATCAGATTGATTCTTGAACCACAGGGTGTTCAAAGCTTACTAACTTTACCGATGATCTATAACAACTCATGCTATGGTTTCATTGGTTTTGACTCCGTTAAAGAAAAACATATTTACTCTAAATCAGAATTGGAAATTTTGCATGACTTGAGTGAGATCATTATGAGTGCACTAAAAGAGAAATAGGTTGGGATGAAATATATCAAGCAATCAAAAAAAATTACTAGGAGATAGATATGTTGAACCCTGGACCTGAGTTTATCGATAGTACTTAGTAAAAAATGTTAGATGTATTTATGAAGAAAAATTATTCTTAATCTTGCAGATTGAAAGGGGAATTTAATATGAATAAATATAAAAAGCTTCCAAAAAATTTGGAAAATCAAAGAAAGGCTTATCAGATCATAAGTGTGAATAGTAATTTGGATTCTAGCGAGGAGTCGAAAAATTCTATTGCCATTGAACATGGTAAAGAGCAAAGTAATTCTACTTTGAGAAGATTTATTCCGTTTTTTGGTGGTAAAGCAAATATCGCGATTGATAGTGAGGTTGTAGACAGAGTAGATTTAATGGACACGGTAGTGCAGGTAGAGAACTCGGGAATATCAGAACTAAAAACTGAAAATAGAGATGCAAAGAACAAAAAAGCTTGGGATTTACCTGCAAAGAAGAAGCTGAGCAAAAAGGAAGACAATTCAATCCAGAAAGAACAAAAGGAAGAAACAAGTATGAACGCAAATGGAGATGGAGTAACAAAAGAGGTGGCAGTCATTAGCAATACGATGCTAGTAAATGGAGATATTGAACTTGAGTCATCATTAATTGTAAATGGCAAAATTACTGGCAATATAAACTGTAAAGATGTAATTGAAGCTACTTATGGATCTGTTATTGATGGTAATATTTTTGCGAGATCTGTTAAATGTAATGGATCTGAGTTAAAAGGAAATATAACGGTAGAAGACCAGTTTGAAGCAAATAACCAAACAAAAGTATTTGGTAATATTAATGCAAAACGTGTCGAGATATCAGGAAGTGTTGAAGGAGAAGTCCAAGCAAGTGAAAGCATTATTCTCAAAAAAACCGCCGTGGTCAAAGGGGATATTTATAGTGCATCTATTAGCATAGAAGCAGGTGCTCAACTTGATGGTAAAGTTGTTACAATGAATATGCAAAAGAATGCTGTTGCTAGTAATTAGGTAATAATTGACAGTAACACGTTAATTTATTGTGTTTGTTAAAGATTAAAGTATTTCCACTATAGATTTATCATAGTAGAGAGATAATCTTAGTATTAAGTTTATTATTCATAATTTGTTTTACGGATTCTAATAACTGATGCTGCCCCCTCTCTTCAGTTATTCGCCAAAAACCCGCTATGAAGCGGGTTTTTTATGTAGATTATATATTGTAACAAGCTCAACATAAGAAAACCTCACAATCTCAAAATTATAAAGCCAGTTGCTATACCACCAAGATTAGGTTAATTTATGAGCAATTTATCGTAGCAATCTGAAGCTTTTAATTGACTTGATTCTTACCGTTCTCCTTAGAAAGGTACATTCTTTGATCGGCAAGTTCATATACGTTTTTTGCGCCCTTAAGCTCAAGACTCGAAGCCACACCAATGCTGAAGGTTACACTTGTTGTGATTCCTTCTTCATGAATGGCGTTTTCATGTGTCAATGTGCAGAGTTTCTCAGCTGCCAAGCGTGCATTCTCCAGATTGCCATCCTGAAGGATGATCCCGAATTCATCGCCACCAATACGGAAACAGAGATCTTCCAAACGTGTGGAGCGATTGATGAGATTCGACACCCATTGAATGACCGCATCACCAAAGAGATGTCCGAAGCTGTCATTGACGATTTTGAAGTTATCCACATCCAAGAGGATAATGGCATACGTGTGACCGTAACGTTCCAAGCGATGATCCAATTCCTCCAAGGTGTTGAAGAAATGTCGATGATTATAAAGCCCGGATAAACTATCGCGAATGGACAGGTTCTCCAAGCGTCTGTTGGCTTCACGAAGTTGAATGTTCAAACGCTTAAGCTCTTCTTCGGCTTCCATCAACGGTGTGATGTTTCGTGAATTGCCCCAGGTGCCAATGATGTTTCCTTGCAAGTCATAGAGGGGATATTTGTAGGCTTGGAACCATATGGTTTCACCATTGGGTTTGTCCCAACGTTCGATACGTCCCAAAACAGGTTTTCCACTTTCAATTACGCTGCGTTCATCTTCCAATGCGACTTTCACAAATTCGGGAGGGAAATAATCATAATTGGATTTTCCAATCATATCGCGTGGATCTTTTTCATTGAATTGGTTGGCGTGCGCCTTAGAGTTTAGAATAAACTGCGAATCCAGATTTTTAAAATAGATGGTATCCTCAGAGTTGTTCATGATTGTCTGAGTCACNNAGTTCACCTGCCAACATCAAAACGTCTTTTTGCGACATTATTTTCCTCCATTATGATTGCGCTTACATGCACCATTATACATAAAAAGAGCAGACTTGAAAATCATTTATTTGGATACGCATTGTGTGTTAAACTATCCTTAATTATGGAAAAAAATATTGATTCTTACATTCAAGATTGCCCGCCTGAAGTTCAAGCACGTCTGTATGAAGTCCATTCACTCATTGAAGCGATCGCTAAGGACGCGACACAATGCATCAGCTGGGGAATGCCAACTTTCAAGATGCGCGAGAACCTAGTCCACTATGCTCATAATAAGCATCATTTGGGCTTATATC
>DHGC01000094.1 GCA_002402585.1 Erysipelotrichaceae bacterium UBA4808
CGGATTATCGTCCAGGTCAAGAGGTAGATACCATCATCCAGGCTATTTTTAGAGCTTTATTGGCGAAAAGAGCCTTAGATGGGTTACGACCATGAGTCAAGTAAAGAGTAATGCGGAGCGCTTCTTGATCGCGTTCACAACCTTAGAAAATGAAATGAATCGAAGGATCAAATCCGATCGTTATGTATCGTATTCGGAATTGGTACGACGTATGAGTAAGATCGATCGGAACTACCAACGTTTCCAGAAACATCTTGAGGAATTTGGGGATCTACGTAATGCGATTGTACATGATCGCATCGATGGGGAAGTCATTGCGGAACCACATTTGAAATTTGTAGAGATGATGGAGCATATCACGAAGCTCTTAACCGCACCTGAGCGGGTCAATGATCATTATCTTCGTCAAGTGCATCTCTGTTTTGAGGAGGATAAATTAAGTGATGTCGTGGATTGGTTGGTGGGGAAACACCACTCCAAACTACCTGTTTATACACGAGGGATGCATTTTGTGGGCTTATTGACGACCGATGCGCTTAGTGAGTACTTGGTTCAAAACATCAGTACGATACAAGGTAAACTTCCGGATATTCAAGTGGGTGAGTTGCTTAGTAAAGACAAGAAACAACGAACTGTAAAATTCATCCCTGCCCATTCCTCAATCATTTCAGTTGTGACTGAGTTTGAACGTTCATTGTCGTCTGGTCAGCGTTTGAATGCCTTGATCATCACACAAGATGGGGCGAGCAATCAGAAACCTTTAGGCATCATCTCCGTAAGTGATCTACCAAGTATTTATGAGAAGTTGAATTCACACCTGTTAAGGTGATGGGGGAAAATATGCCGATATTGGTATTCTTCTTGGGCTTATTGCCCTATGCATTGGGTTTGATTCTATTGTATTATGTCATCTATCATGCAGTATCCAACGCGATCAATGATCAGTTGGATAAGCCAAAACTTTTGAAGCTCTTGCGTAGAATTGAAGTGGTCCGTGAAGAATTGAATAAAAGAACGGATGCAATCTAAATAATATTTATATCAATTTATAATACATATCCTCTTTTAATATGTGCTTTTAGTCTTGTTTATCGAAACGAATAGTGATAAATTTTCAATAGAGGAGGAGTCAAGTGCCACCTTCAGAATCCTTGTCATTGATTATTTCGATTTTGACTTTAAATGATATTTACTTTTTAAGTGATGGTTTTAGACAGTGTTCGCACTGTTTTTTCATGAAAGGGGATAACGATGCGTAAGAAAAATTTAATGCTTCTTGGGATATTATCATCAATATATTTATTATGTTTTGTGGCACTTGTCTTTTTACTAAGTATGATATCGGATAATGTACGGGTGGATACACTGCTCTTTCGGGATGTGCAGGCGGGCTTCTTAATGATCGTAGGAGTCTTGTTTGCACTGCTTAGCTTTGTCATAGGAATCGTCTTTAGAACTGCGGACAAGAAGATCGCACCCTATTTATTTGTACTTGCACTTCTTGTTTTATTGATGGGCATTGGTCTTCTTCCCTCAGCGCTAAGCATAGCGTGGATGGGAATGATTCATCTTCAAGCGAGAGAAGGTGGGATTGAATGAGCGAAAAAAGTGAAGCCCCCAAAAAGAAACATCGTTTGCGGCGTTTCTTTCTAGGCTTGTTTGTTGTGATTCTTGTTTTGGGTATAGCTGGTTTTGCGTATTTTAGTTTTGTATTAAGACCGGGATTGAACCGTCAAGGTAAAGCAATTGTAGCGAATGCAATAGATTATTCATCAACTGAGCAGTTGCAGAGTTCATTGGAAGCTCAAGGCTTGGCTGAGAGTGTGGATATGTTTGTATTTAATTTAGCTGATGCGAATGCGACGGTTGATCCAATAAATGGGAAGGTCACATTTGTGCATATTGATGCCACTGCGATTTCGCCAGATATCACATTGGACGTATACATGCATCAAGTCGCTTCTGTGATGATCAGTGCTCAAGATGCTGGAGTGGATATCCGTCAAACAAGTGTTTTTGTGTATGAGGAGGGGCAAGCCATGGTTTCACTCTTAGCACCTCTGGAATCACTGCGTGCTTGGAACAACGGCTCTCTTTCCGATGAGGATTTCTTAAGTACTGTAAATATCAAAGTTGAAGACATGAATCAACTCAAGCTTGTTGTGGAACGTTATATCAATGATCGTATTGGTGAAGGACTCGTTGATGCGCTCTTGGGAAAGCTGTTTGGTGATTGATATGAGATTCAAGAAAATATGGATCAGCTTGTTTATTTCAATAATGTTGGTTGGTTGCACGGATACTCAAATCATTGATTTGATTGCCTATGTTCAGTTATGGGCAATTGCCAATGACTACACAACTTCGGATGGGGAATTAGACGGGAATCGATTGATGATTATGTTATTAAGTGGAGGAAACATCGATCCAGGTCAGTCAGCAATTTTGAATCAAACAAAGAACGTTGAAAAAATCAAAATAGCAAATGATTTGGCGAAAGAGGGCTTTAATGATAGTGATCCTGAGAAACTTGAAGAAGCAATGCGACAACGCCCACAAGAATATGGTTTCCAAGCTCAGCATGCAGTCGTCATTTATACGGACAGCAGTAACTTTCATGACATTATAAATGAAACGGAAGAACAGGGTAAGAAATCAATAAGTGCAGAAGCTTTTGTAGAACTGGCGGGCAACCAACATCTTCTGGACTATCCAATCGATCTGATTGAAGCAATGGATAAAAACGCTTCTAAGCAATCGCCTGAAGATCGTGTTAGGGCTCAACATGCAGTTATTAACAGTGCTGCATTTAAGTTGAAACAATTTGAAGAAGTGTTAGAGCCAATCGATAAAAATGGGAATGTAGCGATTATTCGCAACTACATTAGTTATTTGGAGGAGCAAGTCCGCTACTCCTATACGGTGTACCAATCATGGTTATCCATCGCAAAGATTACACAATCAAGTACGGATAAAGAACAAGAAGATCGAGCGCGTCAGATTTATATGAATGAGTATGCTTTCTTGAAAAGTAAATTACGCTTTTATCACACTATGCTGATAGAATAATAAGAAGCCCACGAATGATCGTGGGCTTTAACTTAGAATTGGTATTTTAGGATTGGATTACGAGCTGCTTGCACATCATCAACGCGTTTTACGGGTGTTGAATAAGGCGCATTCAGGATGACTTCAGGATTGCTATAGGCGAGATCGTGAAGTTTTTTCATCGTTTCAATGAAGAAATCGAGTGTCTCTTTACTTTCCGTCTCTGTTGGTTCGATCATGAGGGCTTCATGAACGATCAAAGGGAAATACATGGTCGGTGGATGCATGCCATAGTCCAAGAGCGCTTTTGAGATATCTTTGGCGCTAATGCCTGTTTCTTTCTTGAGCTTCTCGAGGCTAATAACAAATTCATGCATGCAGGTTCCTGGATAGGTCACAGGATAGGTATCCTTGAGACCTTCCATCAAATAGTTCGCATTCAATACAGCATTCTGGCTTGCTTCTTTGAGCCCGTTTCGCCCTAAGCTTAGAATGTAGGTATAGGCTCTGACATTGACCAAGAAGTTGCCATAATAAGAGCGCATGCGTCCAATACTGGATTGATCACGATCATCAAGGAAACGATAACCATAAGCTTCATTCACAAGACTGCCTTGCGGTAAGAAAGGTTTCAAGATGGCTTTGACGCCAACTGGACCACTG
>DHGC01000044.1 GCA_002402585.1 Erysipelotrichaceae bacterium UBA4808
AGATATTTTTATTTGCTGTAAATCTTTAGTGATTTTGTCTAGAAATCACTCATATCCATTTATGTGGACAGTGATTTGCATTAGCTTCTATTTCCCCATTTCATGTGTTTATCCCTATACAGAGTGTGCCAGAGATCCGAGATCAGGCTCATACCACACAGCAATCTACCGAACGGCAAGGTGCTAATCCTGTGGAGTTATCCGAGCGATAGGCCAAGAGTTAAACAGTCCCTATCGTTGATGGGGACTATTAAATCTCAAGGAGGAAAAACATGCAAACACAGGATTACGAAGAGGCTAGACGTTATTTCTTGAACAATGCGCAACATGGTTGGAAGTACATGGAATCATTTATCGTCAGTGAACAAATGTTTTAAAGAATGCTTAAAGATGATTTCCCAAGAGGATCTGTCATTCAGCTCGGTAAATATGCAGATTCAAGGACACTCCCTAGGACCAATGTACGGATCAAAGGTTATCCGATTATTGTATCGAGTGGGTATACATTATCTTATTGGGTTACATTTATAATGTATGAGGATAAGTTCAAGGATGAATTAGTGGACTTGTTGGCATACAACATCTCGGATCAAATCGATGAAGATTCTATACGATTAAATGACATTAATTGGATTATCAATCTCATGACCAAGGAAAAATAAAAGGCACAATAATTTGCGCCTTTTCAATCATTAAGTTAATAAATCACTAACTTTTCTTATAAGTCTTCTGAATAGCCAATCCACCCTGCTCAGAAATGTAACCTAATACAGCCCCTGCAATCAATGAAATAACTGTTCCTTTAAAATCAAAGCCAGTCGCAAAATATGCTGAACATCCAATGAATGCGCCAGGTATAAAGCCTAAGAAACTAATATGAGCTTGCCAACACATTCCAGCAGCACCCAACATTACAGCTAAACTTAATGCAATAATAATGCCTAAACTTGGGCTCAATAAATTAAATAACCATACAATCAACCAAGCCCAAAGCACACCACTAAAATTGAGAATCAAACTATCCTTCAATCCTTTTACTTTTCCACCACCTGCATAGAAACTTGCCCATGATAGAAAGCCTACATACGTAACTAAACCAAAAGCTGCGTATTGTGTACTAACTCCAGTCCATATACCAGCTAAAATACCTACGCTGATTCCTACAGCTACTAGAAATGACATTTTTTAATTTTCCTTTATTTTGTTATTTTTTTGAATGCTTCAGTTTGTGTTTTGATTCCAACTTCAGCTGCAAAACGTTCGATACTTGACGCACCAAAGAAACCATCAATTCCTTCTGTCTTTGAAATTACATAAGCGGCATCGTCCGGTTCCGCAATTGGGCCACCATGGGCAATGACTAAGATATCTGGATTCACTTTACGACCCGCATTGATGATTTTTTCAATACGCTCAACACAGTCATCCAATGTTAAAGCCGTTTGTGCCCCGATTGCGCCTTTTGTCGTTAAGCCCATATGTGCTACAAGAATATCTGCACCTGCTTTAGCCATTTTTTCTGCTTGTACCTCATCAAAAACGTAAGGTGTTGTAAGCAAATCAAGTTCATGTGCTTTGCGAATCATTTCGACTTCAAGATCATATCCCATACCTGTTTCTTCGAGATTTTGACGGAAAACACCATCAATAAGCCCTACTGTCGGGAAGTTTTGCACTCCGTTAAAACCCATGTCTTTGAGTTCATTTAAGAATACATTCATGACTCTAAAGGGATCCGTTCCATTGACACCAGCTAAGACGGGGGTGTGTTGAACTACAGGCAATACTTCCGATGCCATCTCAACCACTATTTTGTTCGCATCGCCATATGCCATCAATCCTGCAAGAGAACCTCTGCCTGCCATTCTATAGCGCCCAGAATTATAAATAATTAGCATGTCCGCGCCACCCTTTTCACTGAATTTTGCGGTAATACCGGTACCTGCACCTACACCAAGCAAGATCTTTCCATCCGATATTTGCTTGCGATACATTTCCATTATTTCTTTTCTTGACATTGTATTCATGGTTTATCTCCTATCTCGCGTTTTTCTTTGCTTCGATTAAATCGAGTAAGTTTTGTGCCGCTTTTTCTGCAAATTCTTTATCGTTGATATGTAAGTCATACTCTTCTAAAGTAATTAGATTCTTATCAATATTATGACGTAATTCATTGAATAATGTCTCATCCGCTTCCTTACTATAAAAAGCTTGTCCTTCTGCATCAATCATCGATACACCCTTTAACGGTAACATCAACTTCGTTAAAGCATGACCTTGATTCAATTTTTCCGCAATCTTTCTACCAATCAAGACATTTTCCTCAACGGTAGTCCTCATAAGCGTTACTGTAGGATTATGTTTATACAGTAAACGATTGGCAAATTTTGCAGGAACCGTTTCATAAGGCCCGAAGTTACACATATCGACCGCACCTACCGATACCACTTGTGGCACTGCATATTTACCTGCCGCTTCTAAACGATGGGGTCCAGCCGCAAGAACACCACCAATAATTTCATCTGCCCATTCTGTTGTCGTAATATCCAACACACCTTCAAAATAACCTGAACTGATTAAATCTTCCATTGACTTACCACCCGTACCCGTCGCATGGAAAACAAGAACTTCATATCCTTTTGATTCAAGATATTCACGCGCAAACGTAACACATGGTGTTGTGACACCAAACATTGTCGCAGCGATTAATGGTTTCTTTTCAACCACTGTTTTATTCTCGAAACTAACCATACCGGCGATAGCGAACGCCGCATTGGTGAATATTTTTGTGGATAATGAATTTATACCCGAAACATCCACAACGGAAGGCATCATGATGACATCGCTTGTTCCGACATACTGCTCTGTGTTTCCTGACGCTACCGTTGAAACCATCAATTTAGGTACACCAATTGGTAATGCTCGCATACCCGGTGTCGCAATGGATGTTCCTCCGGATCCCCCAAATGCTAATACTGCATCAAATTTGCCTTCTCTGTATAGTTTTGGCAATAGTTTTTCCATACCTTTAGATAGTACTTCAGTTGCCCAAGCTCTATCTTTTTTAGATGCGACTTCTCTGATATCCACACCTACTTCATTCGTCACATCCGCATTCGATACATCTGGTAAGAAAGTTGGTTCAAAAACGCCCATATGAACCGTAAATGTCTTTAAACCAAGATTCTCTATGATCTGCTTAACATATGCATACTCAACACCCTTAGAATCAAAAGTTCCAATTAAAGCGATAGTCTTCATTCATAGACTCCTTTCTTTTATTCTCGGTTGATCAGACCAAGAAATTGAATTATTGAAAAACAGTACTGTTTCTTTAACTTAACTGTACTGTTTTGTGAAAAATATGTATATGTATCTATCAATGATATTATTGTGTTTACTTCTTATTTCTAGTTGTTTTTAGCTTCTTTTATACGACTGTTCGGTGATTGTCCCGTAACTTTCTTAAACATTTTGCTGAATTGCGCATAATCATTATACCCAACCAACTCCGCCACATCACGTAATGGAATGTTTTTTTCACTCAATATATCAATAGCCTTATTGATGCGATATTGAACTAAGAAAGTCTTAAAGCACGTCCCAACTTCTTTCTTAAACAAAGAGCTTAGATAATTAACCGAAATATGCGAAACCCGTGCCAAGTCACTTAATGATATATCATCATGATAATGCTCCGCAATATACTTCATCACAAACTCTGCATAGTCATAATGTTTATCTACTCCATCCAACATCTTTAGCATCAGATCATCTTCATTAACCGATCCTGAGGTTTTAAAAGCTCTAGTTATATCTGTAATGGATGTTTCTAAAGGTATTCTCTCAATCGCAGAACCCCCGACATAACCATGTGCTGAGGTGTTGTTATACATGTATTGAACATCTAGTGGAGTTTTTACGGGTCCACCATAAATCATTTTTATACAATTGGGAGATACTCTATCACATGCATCAAACATCTTGATAAGATTATCCTTCGCGATTTCAATTGAGAATATTTTCTTAGCCCCTAAACTTCCACCATTCGTAAGTCCTAAGTGAGCACAGATGACATCCGCTCCAGCTGATGCCATCTGCTCTGCTTGTTTCTCATTAAACACAAAAGCTACGGTAAACATATCTCTCTCATGCGCGATTCTTATCGCTTCAACTTCAGTTTCGTAGCATAGACCTTCTTCTTCCAATGCTTCTCTAAACTTCCCATCAATCAATCCAATTGAAGGATAATTGTTGATGCCATCAAATCCTTTAGACTCGATGTATTCAATATAGGTTTCAAGGTTGATCAATGGATCTGTCGCATTTAAACCAAATATCAAAGGCACATCCTTTATCAACGGCATTATTTCACGACTACCTAAGTTCATAACCAGTCCATTACTGTCTTCAAATGATAAAAAGCCTGCTAATGATCCTCTTCCAAGTTGACGATATCTTCCCGAATTGAGCACAAGTAAAAAGTCTGCCCCACCTTCTTCCGCATGTTTAGCAGTTATTCCAGATCCTAGAGCCACACCGAGCAAATGTCTGTGTACCTTGATCTGACTTCTTAGATTATCCAATATTACTTGTCTTTTATTCATGACTACACATCTATTATAAAGGAAACTGTTTGTTTAATGTAAGCAAATATGTTGGCGAATTGTAAAATGAAGTCGTCCACCGAGGCAAAGTAAAAGCACCACTCACAGAATCCAAGGTTCATTAAGTTGCCAAACACATGAGAAAGGATCCATGAATGATGCACCTCAATGATACAATGCCCTTGCACAAAGGACAACACCTCACACTCAAAGAACGAATTGAAATCCAAGTTCTGAAACGACTTGGAAAATCCCATCGTTTCATTGCTCAACAGCTTCAGCGCAGTCATTCCAAGCGGTTCTAAAAATGCCTGGTATTTTATGAGTGGTAATGGAGAGACAACGATGGTTGGTCAATGGGTGTTTTGAATCTCACAGCACTTCCCAGTATCCAACAAGAATACTTGATGGATCTGGTGAAGCAAACCGATGTATTTCTTGTGAATGGTGGAGATGCTTTATATTTAGCGTATTGGATGAAATAATCTGGGTTTGCGGATCTACTTCCTACATTGGATGCGGTCTATGTCTGGTTAAGTGCTGGTAGTATGGTGATCACACCTCGGATCGGTGAAGAGTTTGTAAGCTGGTATCCCCGGATTAAAATGATCGAACATTGAATTTTGTAGACTTAAGCATCTTTCCGCATCTCAATCATGTGGATTTTTCTGATAATACGATGGAGAATGCAGAACTATGCGCTGCTATTCTTGAACATCCTGCTTATGCGATGGATAATCAGACAGCGATTCGTTTTGAGAAGGGTGTGGCGGAAGTGATCTCAGAGTATGAATGGATAGAATACAATTAGTTGAGAACGTTCGGTACCCACTTTAACATACCAGCACTCTAGAAAATAGCCTCTGAAACGGTTCAGAGGCTATTTTTACATTATATGAGATTAAAATTTGCAATTAACATAAGCTAGAACTACTTCAAATCCCTAAAGCTTATGACTTCGAATCCCGAATCATCAAGTACTTTCCTTACATCTTGATCCATCACAAGTTCATAATCCTTAAGCCTGTCTAAAGTTAAACTTGAATTACGTATCAATTCTTGATCTACAAAACCAGGATGCACTATGAATAATATTAAATGAGAAGTCAGATCAAGATAAGA